>JBJTXE010000270.1:0-3291 GCA_046082075.1 Bacteroidota bacterium | reverse complement strand
GGGATGCCAACGTGGCCTGTGGAAATCCACAGCAACCCTTTGCGCCTCACATGCACGCTTACATCAATGGAACAGGGCCCGATGCCCTAAATCCTGCTGACACAGGATATGTGGATATTTGTTTCGGTGACAGCATCCTCTTTGTTGCAGATCCAACATTCCCCTATGCGTTAGAGGTTACCAATACCGGTTATTCTCAAAATGTGAACAACTGTTCTTACCAATGGACTATTGGGGGAATAGGACAGTTCAATAACGATTCCGTATGGTTTACCCCTCCTGCGCGTTCAGGTTATTTTATTGATTTAAGAATTACCGACATTTTTCCTCAAATCAAACGAATCACTTCAAAAGTTCGTGTTTCACAGTTGCCAAGTTTTGCTGGAACAGGACCTTTAGAAGACACCGTATGTTTGGGACAAAACACGACCCTTGTTGGTGGGGTTACTCCTCAAGACACCGTGGGCGTAGACATCCCTTATGGAACCTTTGAAATCGGGGGGATTTTCGCAGGTCTTACCTTCTTGCCGGACGGTAGCGGTGTTCAATACGCAACGAATATTGGAATTACTGGATTCGACAGCAGCACGGTCATAACAGGAGCAGGTGACTTTGACCAATTGTGCATCGATATTGAACATTCCTACATCGGAGATTTAGAAATCGCTTTAACGTGTCCCAACGGAACAACCGTATCACTTATGAATGCCTACAATCAAACCCCTTGGGGATGGAACGAACTTGTTCCCGGCGGTTGCGGAAATGGCATTAGTACCTTTTTGGGCAATGATACGAATTTAGACGGCGGGGCTCCTGGTTCTCCTGTTTGGTCGTACTGTTTCTCTCCAACCCAAGCAACTGTGGGCACCATTTGCAGCGAAAATGCTGCGGGCAACACTATTATTAATGATTATGGGTTCCCATCGATGAATCCCAATGGAGTCTATTTGCCGGATGGAGATTTTAATAATTTCATTGGTTGTCCTGTTAATGGGAATTGGACGATTACAGTTCAAGACAATCAAGGAATAGATGATGGGTATATTTTTCAATGGGGAATTTATTTCAATCAAAGTTTATATCCTGACCAAGAAGGTTATCAGAATACTGTGGTGAGTGATTTTTGGAGTAATGACCCCACTATCGTTTCCGGTCAAAATGACACCGCTTTAGTGGTACAACCGAATACCCCTGGGACAAGTTACTACACCTACAATGTTACGGATGATTTTGGATGCAATTATGATACAACGGTTATCCTCGAAGTCTTGCCGGTTCCGGTAATTTTCACCGATACCGTTGCATGTAACTTATTTCTGCAAGTAGCCAATACTCAATCGTACGCGGGTGGAGTATGGACAGCAGCCGACACCGCGGTTCATTTCTCGAATCCTGCCGTAGAAAACCCCATCGTTTCCACTTCAACCCCGGGGATATATTCCGTCGTTTACACGGACAACGCTTGCGGAACGGCCATCAATTCGCAAATTGAATTTCCTCCTTACGTTTACGTGGATATTCTAGATAGTGCCATTTGCAATGGAACTTCCATTGATTTAATTGCTGCCTCGATTAATTCAGGTGTACAACAAACAGGTTACAATTCGCCGATTCAATTGCAATGGAACACCGGTTCAACCGATAATTTCATAGTAGTTTCGAACGCAGGACAATACTATATAACCGCGTCGAATATTTGTCATACAGCGAGTGACACCGCCATAATCACGATAAAACAATGTGATTTTGAAGTTCCCAATATTATTTCTTTAAATTCCATGACGGGTAATGGTTTATTCAGTATTAGCGACCCGGAAGGAATTGCTGAATTCGAGTGCATCATCCTAAACCGATGGGGAAATATAATTTACACCTTCACCAATCCTGCAGGCACCTGGGATGGAAAAACAAGCGACGGAAAATTGGTTGAAGAAGGTAATTATTTCTACCGCATCAATGCAACTTTCGATGGGGGCGTGGAAATTGAGAAACATGGATTTGTGTTTGTTATTCACTAAAAAGCATTTTTTATTTATGGGCTAATTGTACTTTTGTACAAAAAAAGATGGTGTCAATTGGCATAAATGGTTTTGGTAGAATAGGCAGGTGTTTCACGCGATTAGCGCTCGAGAAAAATGAGCTAAACGTTGCTTTAGTTAACGATTTGGCCAGCATTCATGAATTAGCCCACTTATTGAAATACGATTCCAGCCAAGGAACGCTCCCTTTGACTTTCGAAATTATCGATAATCAATTGGTGTTTTCCAATGGAAAAAAAATTGTTTTTACGCAGCATGCTCATCCAAAAGATATCCCTTGGACAAGATACGGGATTCATGATGTTTTAGAATCCTCTGGAAAGTTCCTATCAAAAGATTTAGCCGGGTTACACCTAACTTCGGGAGCTAAAAGAGTATTGATATCTGCGCCAGGTGAAGAGGATGTGCCTACCATTGTTCTTGGGGTTAGCCAGCAAAATGTTCGTGATTTAGGGCCCGTTGTATCTAACGCATCCTGTACTACGAACAATGCTGCTCCGATGATTAAAGTGATCGAATCTTTGAGTAAAATTGAATTAGGACACCTATCAACGGTTCATAGTTATACCTCCGACCAACGGCTTCAAGATGCTCCGCATAAAGACTTACGAAGGGCAAGGGCGGCTACAAACTCGATTATTCCAACAAGTACGGGTGCTGCAAAGGCCTTAGTAAAAATTTTTCCTCATCTTGAGGGAAAGTTGTCAGGCTCAAGTGTTAGAGTCCCTGTAATCAATGGATCCATGACTGAATTAACCCTCATCACGGAGAGAGAACTCAGCGTTCCGGAAATCAATGAAGCGATGAAAAGAGCTTCGGAAGGCGAGATGAAAGGAATTCTTGGCATTACCCATGACCCCATCGTTTCATGCGATGTGATTGGATCTACGTACAGCTGTTTATTTGACCCTCAATTGACGGTGGTCTCAGGAAAACTAATCCGATTAGTAGGATGGTATGACAACGAAATGGGTTACTCCGCCCGATTGGTGGATTTCTTTTCAAATCATTAACCAAGCGCTTTAATCCCAGGAAGCTCCTTGCCTTCAAAAAGCTCAAGAAGTGCCCCTCCTCCCGTACTCACGTAACTAACCCTGTCTACTAACTCAAATTGAGCTATAGCAGATGCGCTGTCGCCTCCACCTATCAGTGAGTAGGCTCCCAAAGCGGTGGCTTCAGCAACAGCTAAGGCAATGTTACGTGTACCGTGGGAAAAAGGCTCCCACTCGAAAACGCCCATCGGTCCGTTCCA
>JBJTXE010000269.1:0-3894 GCA_046082075.1 Bacteroidota bacterium | reverse complement strand
GGAGGCGATGGAGGACTAATCGCCATGAATTCAAGAGGTGAAGTAGCATTTTCCTTTAACACGGAAGGGATGTACCGAGGATATCGCCGCAACGATGGTACAAGTTATGCCGCGATCTACGGGGTTTAAATGAACGGAGATCCGATCGGAAGGACTTTGATTTTTCGGGTATTGATTTCAAAGCGGTCGCCGTTCGAGAGAACGTGAGTCACCATGTTCGTCAAGGTCATCGCGCATCCCTCTTTGAGAATCGCTTCATTGTTATGCTCTAATTTTCTACCGTCGAAAATAATCACCATTCCTGATCCAATCACCTGAAATTCGGCGTTGTTTCGAATGATTAAACCGGTATCTTCTGCTAAACCGATGCCTATTAAATCCGGAAACTTGGCCACGGCCTCCGTGAGCCGTCCAAACCTTCCTCGTTGAATGAAATGAGAATCGATGATCAAATTAGGGGTAAATCCCATGCCATTCCCCAAACCAACAACGCCTTTCCGAAACGCCTCGGTGGTATTACCACCGGTAATCATTTCGGTCGACATGCACATAGCACCTGCGCTTGTTCCCGCAATAACAAATGCCTCATTCTGATAGCGTTCCAGCATGATTTCATGCAAACGGGTCCCTCCGATTATAGACGTTATTTTTGATTGATCTCCTCCCGAAAATAAGACGGCGCTAGCGCTTTGCATCTTTTCAAGAAACAAAGGATCGTCGGATTGCGATCGATCGCGAATATCCATTGGGAACAGGTTGGTACAGCCCAACAACTTGAACGCGTCTAAATACGCCGTAATAACCTCATTGGGAATGCTCGAAGCGGTAGGAATAATGATGATTTCAGCGTCAATACCACCCGCTTCACGCACCATGTGGCTCAGAATACCTTCACCAATGAACTCCAAGGTATACATTTCATTATCCCCTATTCCTTTGTCCTCATTTCCACCAATTGGAATTAAAATGCCTTTCGGTTCGTGAATTTTCATGGTCTTTTTTTTACGAGCGTACAAAAATAAATTTAAATGTCTTACTTTGCGGTATAAAATTCACCAAACCTATTTAACTGAAGTTTAAGAGTATGAAAATACGCGAGATTAACGCCATGAGAGGACCTAACTATTGGTCCGTTAGACGACATAAACTCATTGTCATGGTGCTGGATTTAGAAGACATGGAAGAACGTCCCTCCAACAAGGTTGATGGATTTTCCGAACGAATACAAGCCCTATTCCCCGGGATGCACGAACACCGTTGTTCCATTGGGGCCCCTGGAGGATTCTTCCAACGAATTGACCGTGGGACCTGGATGGGCCACATCATAGAACATATTGCCCTAGAAATTCAAATTCTTGCAGGTATGAAAGTGGGTTTTGGAAGAACTCGAGGGTATGGAGAAAAAGGAGTGTACAACGTTGTGTTCGATTACGAAGAAGAGGCGGTTGGACGTTTCGCGGCCAAAGCAGCATTTGACATTTGCAATGCACTTATTGAGGGAACAACCTATGACTTGGCAGCGGACATCCAGCGCATGCGCGAAATACGCGAAGCGGTACGATTAGGTCCTTCCACCGGATCGATCATTCATGAAGCGGAATTGCGCGGCATTCCTTGGATTCGTCTCAACCAACATTCGCTTTGCCAATTGGGCTACGGAGAAAACCAAAAACGCATTCGAGCGACCGTAACGAGTGAAACCAGCAGCATCGGTGTTGAATTAGCGGGCAACAAAGAAGAAACCAAATACCTCTTGGAGCAATCGGAAGTACCCGTTCCGAAAGGACAAATCATTCGTAACGAATCCCAACTTGAGGACGCTTGCAAACGCGTTGGCTTTCCACTGGTGGTAAAACCCATTGATGGCAACCACGGACGCGGCATTACGGTGAATATTCAATCCATTGACGAGGCTTTAACCGCGTTTCATGCCGCAAAAAAGGTATCCAACAGTATTATCATTGAGCGTTTTATCACCGGGGTGGACTACCGACTCCTTGTGATTAACCACCGTTTTGTTGCCGCGGCTTTGCGCACCCCAGCCCATGTGGTGGGAGATGGTAAATCCACCGTGCAAGCATTAATCGATCAAGTGAATGCCGACCCACGACGCGGTTATGGCCACGAAAAAATCCTGACGCAAATCTCTATCAATGAATTAACCTTAGGACTCATCAAAGCAAAAGGTTATTCCTTGGACTCGGTCATTTCTAAAGATGAAATGCTCGTTCTAAAAGATACAGCGAACTTGTCTACCGGCGGAACAGCCGAAGACGTAACGGATTTTGTGCACCCAGCCAACATCGCCATGGCGGAACGTATTTCCCGCATCATTAATTTGGATATTTGCGGTATTGACATCATGACTTCCGATATTTCCAAGCCCTTGAAAGAAACCAACGGTGCGGTACTTGAAGTGAATGCGGGCCCGGGTTTCCGTATGCACCTCGCCCCTGCCAAAGGACTTCCGAGAAACGTTGCTGCCCCGGTCATTGAAAAGCTCTTCCCTAAAGGTAGCAACGGTAAAATTCCGATTGTCGCGGTTACCGGAACCAATGGAAAAACCACCACAACACGTCTTATTGCCCACATCATGAAAATGGAAGGTTATCGCGTGGGTTATACCACAACCGATGGCGTTTACATTCAAAACCGGCTATTGGTACAAGGAGACTGTACCGGTCCTAATAGCGCAGAATTCGTATTGAAAGACCCCACCGTGAACTTCGCCGTACTTGAATGTGCACGAGGCGGCTTATTACGCGCAGGTTTAGGATTTAAAAACTGTAATGTTGCGGTAGTCACCAACATTGCTCCGGACCATTTAGGTTTGAAAGGTATTCACACCGTGGAACAATTGGCCAAGGTCAAAGGAGTCGTCCCTGAAACGGTGCTTCCGGACGGTCATGCCATTTTAAATGCCGACGATGATTTGGTGTATGAGATGCGTCGTGGATTGCAGTGCAACGTGGCACTTTTCAGCATGAACGAAAACAATCCGAGAATTTTGGCCCTGCAACGTAAAGGAGGTATCACCGCCATTTACGAAAACGGTTATGTTACCTTATGCCGAGGGGAATGGAAAATGCGCGTTATGAAGGCTCATGAAATTCCCATAACCTATGGTGGAAAAGCGGAATTTATGATTCAAAACATTTTACCCGCCATCATTGCGGCGAACATTCAAGGAGCTAGTATCGAGGATATGAAAGCTGGTTTATCCACCTTTATTCCTTCGCCGAATCAAACACCGGGAAGATTAAACCTCTTTGAATTCAAAAAGTTTACGGTGCTCTTGGATTTTGCGCACAACGCTGCGGGGATGAGGGCTTTGAAAAAATTCACGGATACCTTAGACGGAACAGTGAAAGTTGGAATCATTGCTGGAATCGGCGACCGAAGAGAGCAAGACAACAACGATATTGGTTCGGTGGCTGCGGAAATGTTCGATGAAATCATCATTCGTCAGGACAAAAACTTGCGAGGCAAAACCGACCAGGAAATCATTCGAATGCTCGAAGACGGAATCAAAAAAATTGACCCTAACAAACCGGTTAAAGTGATTCCAAACGAACGTGAGGCCATCACCTATGCCATCGAGAACGGAAAGGAAGGATCCTTGATTGTATTGTGCAGTGACATCATTCCTGACGCCTTGAATTTGGTGAAAGAACTGAAAGACAAGGATGTAAATTCTTAGCGAACGAAATCAAGATTCACAACCAAACCTTCGATCCTTCCGAACAATTTTGACAGATGACGATTTGACTTCTGTTCGTAAGAATCGAGTTTCGAAAATGGCGGTACGCTTTTGATTTCCAAATTTCTCCGAAGGATGTTGTTTGAAGGCTACCCAAGGTATGTTGTGCATCTTTGTCGAAACAGCAGGGAACG
>JBJTXE010000268.1:0-4539 GCA_046082075.1 Bacteroidota bacterium | reverse complement strand
GTTGCAGTGCTCCCAAAGAAGTCTTAAAGACTTCCAGTAATTCGGTAATGAAAACCTACCCCACACAACACACTACCCGCGACTACCCCTACCACGACACTATAGACCTGTCGAAATTGTCGCGATTTGAACGGGCCTTATACAATTCTTGGTCGGAATTAACCGAGGAGGAAAAAACCTTCTTTAAAAACTGCCTTATTGGGGATTGAAGCCTGCGAAAGGAGTAACGAATTGAAGCGTTCATGTTTTAATAGTAGTATTCACCTTTAACTTCAAGTGTCATGGAAAACCTTTCAACGGGATTTAAGAAAGTCCATCAATTATTCATGCTGTTGATTGCAACGAGCGTTTTATACACAATCCTCAACGGTCATTATACGATTTCTTTGTTGCATATTTTAGGCTATTCCGAGGTTACTTTTCTAATTTATCAGGGCCTTTGGTTAGGGATGTTGATCGTTTACATGGTTTTTCTTTGGGAGTTAAGGCACTTCCAATTCATTAAATACGGACTGTTGCCCTTTGCTGTTATTTCGTTCATCGCTTTGACAGGTATGTTGTTTTTCGGAAAGAACATCTCAGATCAAGAAGGCATTTGGTTTCATGTTCTTTTTTATGCGATAGCTTTTCCTTTTCACGGACACGCTTTGTGGGTTCACACCTATCGCAAGCAGGCTACTACTTTCCGTTATGTTCTCTGGGGCTTAATTTTTCTCAGCGGTCTTGCGACCTTCATCGGATTCTTTGATTTTTGGTTTAATACCACGCTTTATTGGGGCTTACTAAACTTCGCGGTAGGCATTTCCGTTTTCTCCCTGCTCTTGATCAATACGGTTTTGCTGCTTTCGCTGTCCATTTTGTATGTGAGACATAAAGTCCGAACGGCTCAATAAATAACGAAAAAAAGTCTGGTATGAAACGTTGGGTTATTTATTCGATAATTACCTTCCGGTGGTTATCCTTTTCCTGTGATGCACAAACCTTACACATTCAAAATAATGAAGTTCAATCATTTTATGGAGATTCTTCGCAAACTGTTTCTGAAGTTTTTGCGAATCCGAGGATGATTGAAGAATCTCCTAGAAAAGTTAATTCTTTATGGATATTGGATTTAAACACCAATCAGTTAACAAAAATTAAAAACAATGAAATCACTCATGAACTACCAATTTCTGTATCAAAAATAAACAACACGATACAGGTTAAAATACTAGATGGATGGGATAATGGTTTATTGATTGAAATGACAGGGCATCAATCAGTTACTTGGTATTGGTTTACTAATGATTTGGTGGAATATCAGAAATGGATTGATTTTGATATTATTAAAACATATTGAAATCAATTGAACATAATGCAAAGCTACCCAGAGAGCCTTTCTATTCTGTTCAAAAATTTAGTTTCCTAGCGTACTTTTAAAAATTATAAATTCCGATCCAATGAACCTAAAAATAAGCATCCTTTTTCTTACCGTATGTTCGATTGGATTTTCACAAGAACTGGCGATGCGGCAGATGATACGGAAGTGCGTGTTAGTATAGAAGACCAGCGTTTCCTTTATTACTATGGGTGGAAAAATGGTCCTCGCGTAATAATTAAGCCCTTGTCTTCAGAAATTACCACAAACTATTAGCCATTTTTTAAATAAAATACGATGAAAACCTATCTTAAATCTTGTTGTGTAGTATATTGTATCGCTTACAGTTCATGGGGCGTGGCGCAGCCGCAAATGGTCATAGGAACCAATATTCCTTGGTATTCAAACATTATTAAATATACCTTACCTAATCCCCAGGCCAAGGATTTTTTGTCTTCCTTGATAGAAGTGGTTGCCATCAATGAAACGGATTACACCGAAAGAAAGGTATTCTTGAACGAGGATTCGGTTCGAATGAATTTTGGAAAAGCATTGAATGAAATGCGGGCACAATATAACCGACAGCCCTTGAAGTACAATGACTCCATTTCTCAAATCATCCAATACACCTTTGAAAACGAGTTGCCGACAGAGATACCCGATACCTATTACTTGCTTGAACCGGTACTGTATCAAAACACCGTAATGCACTTCGAAAATAAAGAAAAAGCCTATTGCGACTACGTCATTGACTTAGCTACCATGACCGATACGGATTTTTTTGAAATGACCGATTCCACCGCAACAGAATACGGTTTTTACTACGACGATGTAAAGTACGAAGGAGCCTATGCTGTGATTATTGTGGTAAGGTGAATGAGGGGAGGTATCTACCGGAGAGAACAGGCCATTTCAAGATTGAATAAATCTTCCATAAAACTCTACACGAATAATTCAGGCGCTTTCTGGATAATTGAAATATCTATGCTAAAATTCCCAGTTTTTGAATAATTTTAGGCATTAACTACCATCTATGAAACATATTTTACTCTCTTGCCTGATGTTTATTGTTGTGGTCAGCCTGGGGCAATCCACGGTGAGTACCATAGTACATAACGGACTTACGCGTTCTTACAGAATTTATATTCCCAGTTCCTACACAGGAAATACTGCCGTTCCCTTGGTATTCAATTTACATGGCTACACGTCTAATGCTATACAGCAGGAATTTTATGGTGATTTTAGAGGTATTGCGGATACCGCCAATTTCATTCTGGTACATCCGGACGGAACATTAGACCCCAACGGCAACACCTTTTGGAATGCCTTTGGTGCAGTAGCGGGCGTTGACGACGTTGGTTTTATCAGTGCATTAATAGATACAATCGACCAAGATTACAACATTGACTTGAACCGGGTTTACAGCTGTGGTATGAGTAACGGTGGCTTCATGAGCTATCGCCTGGCTTGTGAATTGTCCAATCGAATTACAGCTGTAGCCTCTGTCACGGGGACCATGGCGACCAATGCTACAGCAAATTGCAATCCAGAAAAACCGACTCCCGTTATGCAAATTCATGGAACGGCAGATCCCACGGTACCTTACAATGGTAACGCAAACATGTTGCCCATTGAAACCGTTGTGAATTGGTGGGTGAATTTTAACCAGTGTTCAATAACGCCGAGTATATCAAATGTTCCCAATACCAACATCAATGATATGTGCACCGCGGAACGATTTGTATATTCAGGAGGAATCAACGGAAGCACGGTAGAGTTGTTTAAAGTTGCTTCGGGAGCCCATACATGGCCAGGAGCACCCATTGTCATAGGTGTTACGAATATGGATTTCAATGCTTCAGTTGAAATTTGGCGTTTTTTCAGTCAATATTCCATGCAATCCTTGCTGTCAATTCCTGACCAAGTATCCGTTTCTTTTAAGATTTACCCAAATCCTGCGAAAGATGTGCTGTACCTTGAAACCAATCAAATCATGGATCGGGTTAGCATTACAGACCTTAGTGGAAAAAGGTTAATCAGCACCGATGGTCAGGTAGATAGGGTGGATATTAGCACATTACATCCGGGTGTTTATACGCTTATCGTCGAACATCAAGGCATTCCTACAACACGTAAATTGGTCATCAACTAAGTAAACTTCTAAAATAATGAAGTTCAATCATTTTATGGGGATTCTTCGCAAACTGTCTCTGAGTGCATAATCATAGGTTGATTTAAACTCAAAATCATACCATATCTGTTTATCATTGAGGTCATAGGCAAAAGTAAATTGGGTTGTCTTGCCGAATACTAATGAGTAAGTCCTTGCTCAAGCCCTAAAATAAATGCGTAAACTTTGGCGAGTTCCAATCTTTCGACGCTGCGTCCTGAACCGCCACCGTGACCAGCATCCATGTTGCATCCAAAAATTAGCGCGTTATTGTTTGTTCTGAGCGTACGCAATTTTGCTACATATTTAGCAGGCTCCCAATATTGAACCTGAGAGTCATGGTACCCAGAGGTGATATACATGGCTGGGTAATCCATGGGGTGCAAATTATCATATGGAGAATACTTCAACAAATAATAATAGTAATAAGGGTCATTTGGATTTCCCCATTCTTCATATTCACTGGTTGTGAGCGGAATGGTTTCATCGAGCATGGTGGTGACTACGTCAACAAAAGGCACCTCTGAAACGATACCTTTGAATAAATACGGTGCCATATTGGCGACTGCGCCCATCAATAAACCTCCTGCACTACCACCGTTCGCATAGATATGAGCTGGATCGCAATAACCCATATGGCCAAGGTATTCAGCCGCATTGATGAAATCGGTAAAGGTGTTGATCTTCTTGTCAAATTTGCCGTCTTGATACCAAGATTCGCCCATGTATTTACACCCTCTGATATGCGCTGTTGCAAATACAAATCCACGATTTACCAATGACAAGCGCGTCGGGCTGAAAATATCTGGTATGGTAAAGCCATAAGAGCCGTATCCGTAGAGTAAAAGAGGAGCCTTAGCAATGTCTGTTCCTTTTTTATACATGATACTCACTGGAATTTGGGTGCCGTCGTTGGCGGTGGCCCAAACACGCTTTGAAATATAAGCAGCAGGGTCAAACTTTGGGTCGCGTAATTTCTTTTCAAAAAAGATATTTTGCTGTCCACTTTTTA
>JBJTXE010000267.1:0-3029 GCA_046082075.1 Bacteroidota bacterium | reverse complement strand
GCAAATATTGCTCTATTATATTATGCGGATGGTGTAAAGAGTTATATTCTTGCTCCAAACGGATTGAAAGTTGGTGACACCGTCGTTTCAGGTAAAACGGCAACTCCTAATGTAGGAAATGCCATGTTTTTATCAGACGTTCCATTGGGAACCATGATTCACAACATCGAGCTGATGCCTGGTAAAGGTGGTTCTGTTGCGAGAGGTGCAGGTGTTTATGGCCAGTTGGCGGCACGTGATGGAAAATTTGCAGTGGTAAAAATGCCCTCCGGAGAAACGCGTATGATTTTGGTAACTTGTTTAGCAACGGTAGGTGTGGTATCCAATGGAGAGCATAACCTAGAGCGTTCCGGAAAAGCAGGTAGATCGCGTTGGTTAGGACGTCGTCCACGTGTTCGAGGTGTTGTTATGAACCCGGTAGATCACCCGATGGGAGGTGGTGAAGGTCGTAACGCAGGTGGACACCCAAGATCTCGTAACGGTATGCCAGCTAAGGGATACAAGACCAGATCGAAAACCAAGTATTCGAACAAGTTTATTATTGAAAGAAGAAAAAAATAACGTAGTATGAGTCGTTCCTTAAAAAAACCGCCTTTTGTGCACTACAAGTTGATGAAACGTGTAGATGATGCACAGGCTTCTAACAGTAAAGCCGTTATTAAGACTTGGTCTAGGGCTTCAACAATCACCCCAGATTTCGTTGGTTTAACGTTCGCTGTGCACAACGGTCACAAGTTTATCCCGGTTTTCGTAACCGAGAACATGGTGGGACATAAACTAGGTGAATTTTCGCCAACTCGAATGTTCCGTGGTCATGGTGGAAACAAAAAAGATAAAAAACGATAAGATAATTATACAGAATCATGGGCGCTAGAAAAAGAGTTAAAGCAGAGGAATTGAAAAGCGATAAAAAGCAAATTGCAATCGCTAAATTGAACAATTCAACAATTTCTCCTCGTAAAATGCGAATGGTTGCGGATTTGATCCGTGGTGTTGAAGTCAATAAAGCTTTGAATATCCTTACCCACAATGCTAAGTTTGCATCGGTTGGTTTAGAAAAGCTATTGCGTTCAGCCATTTCCAACTGGGAACAGAAAAACGAAGGGAAGGATGTTAGCGAGCACGGCCTTGTGGTGAAATCGATTGAGGTTTCCGGAGGTTCCATGCTTAAAAGAATTCAACCTGCTCCTCAAGGTAGAGCTCACAGAATAAGAAAACGATCAAATAATGTTACTATCATCGTTGATGGTGTAAATGCTTAAATAATATGGGACAAAAAACAAATCCAATTGGAAATCGCTTAGGGTACATTCACGGTTGGGAATCTAACTGGTATGGAGGCACAGATTATGGCGATAAAATCGTCGAAGACGATAAAATCCGTAAGTACTTGAGTGCTCGTTTTGTTAAAGCTAGCATTGCAAAGATCATCATTGAACGCACCTTCAAATTGGTTACTGTTACCATCAACACGGCTCGTCCGGGAGTTATCATTGGTAAAGGTGGGCAAGAAGTGGATAAACTGAAAGAAGAGTTGAAGAAACTCACGGGTAAAGAAATTCAAATCAACATTTTTGAAGTAAAACGTCCAGAACTTGATGCTCGTTTAGTAGCAGATGCTGTTGCTCGTCAGCTTGAGGCACGTATTTCTTTCCGACGTGCGATTAAAATGGCAATCGGTGGTACGATGCGTTTGGGTGCGGAAGGAATTAAAATAAAAATTTCTGGTCGTTTGAACGGAGCTGAAATGGCACGTTCCGAAATGTATAAAGACGGAAGAACACCGCTTCACACATTCCGTGCAGACATTGATTACGCTGTGGCTGAGGCACACACAACTTATGGTCGACTTGGTATCAAAGTATGGATTTGTAGAGGGGAAGTTTACGGTAAAAGAGATTTGGCTCCTAACGTGGGTCAGTCAACCGCAGGTCCATCTTCGAATAACAACGCTCCAGCACAGAGAAGAAAGAAAAAATAAGACGGATAAATTCAAAGAGTCATGTTACAACCAAAAAGAACGAAATTTAGAAGGGTACAGAAAGGTAGAAATCGTGGGCTTGCGCACAGAGGTTCTACGCTTGCTTTTGGATCCTTTGCTTTAAAAACCTTGGAGCCAGGTTGGATTACATCCCGGCAAATAGAAGCCTCAAGGATTGCGGTAACCCGTTACATGAAGAGGGAAGGAAAGGTTTGGATTCGAATTTTCCCGGATAAACCAGTAACCGCGAAGCCGGCAGAGGTAAGGATGGGTAAAGGTAAAGGAGCACCAAGCCATTGGGTTGCTGTAGTTAAACCTGGACGTATTATGTTCGAAGCAGACGGCGTACCCTACGAGATAGCCAAAGAGGCAATGCGTTTAGCGGCTCAAAAACTTCCAGTAAAATGCAAGTTCGTGGTTAGAAATGATTTTGAAATTCCAGCATAAAACGGTACAATGAAAAAAATAGACCTATCAAATTTATCCGAGCAAGAACTACAGCAAAAGGTAGTGGAGTTCAAAGGACAAATGGAGAGCTTGAGATTGAGCCATAAAATGTCTCCAATTGAAAACCCCATGAGAATAGCGAAACTTCGTAAGACGATTGCACGTTATTGTACAGAATTAACTAAAAGACAACACGCGGCAGCTTAGCCGATAAATTAAATGCTTACTATGGAAAAGCGAAACTTAAGAAAAGAACGAATTGGAACGGTCACTAGCGATAAAATGGACAAATCCATTGTTGTTGCAGTAGAGCGTAAAAAGAAACACCCGAAGTACGGAAAGTTTGTTAAAACGACCACCAAGTTTGTTGCCCACGACGAAAAGAACGAAAGCAATATTGGTGACACCGTGAAAATTATGGAAACTCGCCCCTTGAGTAAAACCAAGAATTGGCGGATGGTAGAAATTGTTGAAAGAGCGAAATAACCTGAGAAATGATACAAGTAGAGTCAAGATTATCTGTTGCAGACAATTCCGGAGCGAAGGAAGTGCTTTGCATTCGTGTCCTGGGAGGCACCAGAAGAAGATATGCGTCCATAGG
>JBJTXE010000266.1:0-2017 GCA_046082075.1 Bacteroidota bacterium | reverse complement strand
AAGCAAAGCTTATTGCACGAAGGGCCCTTCACCCGTGGGTTACCCCAAGAAAGCCCCGATCGCCTGGGACAATTCCTTGGATATAGAATTGTTGAACAATACGTTGAACAACATAAACCAAGTTTGGAAAAACTCCTGAAGGTCCCCTATCTAACCTTACTGCAAGCATACGAAGCTCCCGAAAAACAATAATTATGAAGAAAACATCGAACATCGAACTAACGGTTGCACTGAACGAAAACAACGTACCTGAATCCATTCACTGGTCGGCCGATGATACCGGACACAACAACTCTCCCGCCAAAGCATTTTTCCTGTCGCTATGGGACCCGAAAGAAAACAACACCCTTCGCATCGAATTATGGACACAGGATATGACCGTCGATGAAATGAAGCAATTCTTTCATCAATCCTTGTTAACCATGGCCGATAGTTTTGAAAAAGCGACCGGCGAAACCAATATTTGCGAAGACTTACGCGACTATTGCTACCATTTTGCGGACAAAATGAACATCCTTCCTGCCGAATGATCTTAGAAAAGCTTCATACTCGTCATGAGGGCACTGTCCAGTACTCCTTTGCGGATGGCACCTCGTTGAATGAACGACTTGGGACGGAAATCCTCCTCCAATTCAACGGAAACATTGTCTGCCGCAAATGCGCTAATTCCACCAAAAAATCCTACGGCGAAGGTTTCTGCTACCCTTGTTTTTTAGCGGCACCTGAGGCCAGTCCGTGCATCCTACACCCCGAACTGTGCGAGGCCCATTTGGGGAAAGGTCGTGATTTAGCCTACGAAGAAAAAAACCATAACCAACCGCACTATGTGTATTTGGCGGCTACGGACCAAGTAAAAGTGGGCGTTACGAGGGTAACACAAATGCCTACCCGATGGATGGATCAAGGCGCTCGTGAGGCCATCATTTTAGCCGAAACTCCGAACCGTTATCTTGCCGGAGTAATTGAAGTCGCCCTGAAAGAAATGTACAGTGACAAAACCAACTGGCAAAACATGTTGCGGGACATTCAAGAACAATCGATTGATTTGGTTGAAGAGAAATGGGGCCTATTGGATCAACTTCCGGAAGATATTGGGCAATATTTCACCGAAGACGAAACCGTATACACCTTTAATTATCCCGTTCTTCGCTATCCGGAAAAAGTAGCCGCATTAACCTTGGACAAGGAACCGAGGGTTCAAGGAAAGCTCACGGGCATTCGTGGACAATATCTGATCATTGATGATTATTTGGTGCTGAACATACGACGTCATACGGGCTACGAAGTAGAATGGAAATAACATGGTAAACATTATCCGCGCTTTTCTCGATCTTTTTTATCCCTTGGTGTCAAGAATCTTCGACAAAACCACGTACTATTATGCAGTAGCTGGGTCTACCAATTTAGTCTTGGGATGGCTTTTATTTTGGGTGCTTGACCATTGGATCATCAATCGTCAAACGGTGGAACTACCCTTATTGGACCATCCAGTTCACAGCTATACGGTGATTGCCGCGGTATGCGGAGTGTTCAGCTTTTTATTTGGGTTCATGATGATGCGTTACGTCGTATTTACCGACAGTCAACTAAAAGGCCGAGTACAATTTTTTCGCTATGGGTTGAGTGCCTTGATTTCTGCGACCGTCAACTGGATCCTCATCAAACTGATGGTGGACACCTTTGCATGGAATGCTTCGCTTTGCAATGTCTTTGCTTCGGTCGTAGTAGTAACGATTAGTTACTTTTTGCAGAGGAGGTTTTCGTTTAGGTAGAAGGAACAAGAAAGGTTATTTGTAATCTTCAACCCAATGATTAATTTCGAATGTTTTGATATACCTCATCTAATTGTTTAGCGACAACTTCATAACTAAAACACTCGAGGGCATAGGCACGAAGTACCTTAGGGTCGAAAGATTTTCCATTGACTATTTCCAACATGGCTTGGGTGAGTTGCTCCTCGTTGCGCGGCTCGACCAAGAGGCTATTTTCTGCATGGGCAAATTCTGGGATACCATTG
>JBJTXE010000265.1:0-2552 GCA_046082075.1 Bacteroidota bacterium | reverse complement strand
CACGAATTGACCGGATCCTCCTACGACTACTGCGTTGGATTTTCGAGCCAATAAATCGTGCAGTACTTTCAAGCCTTCTGCCTGAAAATCGGCCACATTCATTGGATTGGCAACGGATCGATGGTTTACAAAATGATGTTGTACTGATGCGAGTTCAGCAGCATTTGGCTTGGCAGTTCCTATGGCCATTTCACGGTAAAACTGTCGTGAATCGGCGGAAATAATCTCCGTATTAAGCTGGATAGCCAAGGCAATAGCAAGCGATGTTTTACCAGAGGCCGTGGGTCCTTGAATGCAATAGATCATGGTTCAGTTGATGAAAAAATTCTCCATTTTCGGGCGAACACCTGGATGCAAGAACTACACACCTCTGGAAGGAAAAACAGCATAACACCCTATTTAAAAAGTGAAACAACCCAAAAAACGAAATTAAGTTTAAAGCTTGAAATATTTTGTAAATTAAAAAATATTTATAAAATTAGTGCCATAAAGTGAACGGCATGAGCGATCAGAATGAAATCTACTCAAAAGTAGTTAGAGCGGGAAAGAGAACGTATTTCTTCGACATTAAATCCACCAAAGGAAATGATTTATACATTACATTAACGGAAAGTAAAAAATCATTTGGCGAGGATGGAAATGACAACTATCAAAAACATAAAATCTTTTTATATAAAGAAGATTTCGAGAAATTTCGGGAAGGTTTAGACGACGTTCTATCAAAAATTGAAGAAATCCGAAACAAGTAGTTTCTTTTTTCAATAATTATCGTATTTTCGCACTCCAATTTTGGGAGTTTAGCTCAGCTGGTTCAGAGCATCTGCCTTACAAGCAGAGGGTCGGCGGTTCGAACCCGTCAACTCCCACACGAAAAACCTCACAGCAATGTGGGGTTTTTTTATTTCACCGCTTCCTCTAACCTCGACATCCCTCCTATTCCTTCTTACTCCTGACTTTCGTTGGGTTTTGTATTGAGTTGAACCATTGGTTGGCAGCCATGGCGGTCATGATTCCAGTGCTTTGGGCTTTCCACCGAAGAATTGTTGTGGAAGAAACGGTTTTGCTAGCTCACTTTGGACTGGAATACAAAAACTACCAATCCCAAACAACGAAGCTTATTCCATGGATTTGGTGATTTTTGCTCAACTTAATGCACTTCGTTTGCTTTCTCTTGAGCTAAACGCTGAAATTGAGAAACCCTGATAGGTGCCTTATTTTTTCACAAATCGTTTTGTGAACCCTTTTTGGTTGGAACGATCCTTCAAGTGCACTAAATAAATACCTGAATTCAACGATTGAGTATGAACCGTAAATTCATTCCCTGTTAACACCTCTTTTGAAATGACCTTGCCTGTTAAATCCGTTAAAAGAAGTTCGTATTCGCTCGAATTTTCAACCATTAGGGTTATTTTATCCTCTGCTGGATTAGGATACAAGAGCATGGAGGATTCACCTTGCAGGGCTTCATCGTTCAACCCAGCAAATGCCTGATTAAGCACCGGCAATTCAATGTGCGTAGGATATTCGGGTGCAAAAGCGATGCGATTGATAGCCACTCTTGGCGCCATTTCAACACCTTCATAAACATACGTTTGACCATCACCCGGCTTACGACGGAAAAATTCTCCTGGCATAATGGGTAAATTCGGATTAACTTGATAGCGCGTGTAGTTTGAGCTGGAAATAAGTATTTTAACTCTGTGGCCTTTACCAAAAGTATAAGCAATCGGCAACATCTGGAAATGGTACTCATATACCTGACCAATGTTGATATTATCGAAAACCGCATCGTCGTTTTCTTGGCCTTCCGCAATCGATCTCGCATAATTTCTACCCCTTGCGTTTACGCATCCCTCCACCACGAAATATTCACTTCCGTCGGGATATACATCCACGATACGAACGAAAAAATCCGTATCGGTTGGTCCTTGAGCTACCCCAGCAGGATTCGATTTCGCGTACAAGGTTGCTTTGGGAAACCCAACAATGCTCATGGTGTCATTTAATACGGGAGTTTGATACTTAACCACCCCTGGGCGGTCCATGGTATATTCTGCCCATTCCGTAAGGTCGAATTGTCCTTGACTATCGCGCTGACCGTCCGGCGTTTTCACAATCATATTTCCTCCACCAATGGTACGAATAGGATCATTTGGGTCATGCAAGTACATATTGAATCCTTCATTACCGGTTGGAGCAGTTTGGTTCATTGTCCCATTTTGATGAAGGAAGAAATCGGTCCATTGAATTCCTTGCGTAAGCGGAAATTCATTAGCGGGATACCAATAGTTGCCTACGTTGGCATTTTCAGGGATACCGTCCTCCACTGGACCAACCACGTAAAACCGAACGTCGGGTTTTTCCAAATAATCCACGTAGGGAACCCCTTCGATCTGGCCGTCATCTAATCCCGGAATCAACGGCGAACCCGTTGCGGGAATATCCAAAGTGACCACCTGTTCTTGCATGGTAAAAATATCCCTAACACCTATTTTAAAGTTGGGTAAGACCGATGAGCCGTTCAAAAATGCCACCAAGGTATTTAACGGAAT
>JBJTXE010000264.1:0-5767 GCA_046082075.1 Bacteroidota bacterium | reverse complement strand
TACCGTGTTGAGGGAGAAGAGTTGGTTGAAATTGAATTTCCTTTCAATTCGCCACAATTTAGTACAGGTCATGCTTCCATGGATGCTGAAGGCAACGTATATTTCTCCTCGGATAGACCTGGAAGCAGCGTGAAGGAATTACTATGGAACGGTAAGTCTGTAGACACAATTTACAGCACGGATATTTGGAAAACCACGTTCGTGGATGGTTCATGGTCTACTCCTGAAAATTTAGGGGAGTCCATCAATACACCTGGCGATGAAATGTTTCCATTCATTTCCAATTGGGGGGTTCTTTATTTTAGTTCCACTGAATGGGGAAGCATGGGCGGTTTGGACGTGTTCAGTTCGGAATTGGACGGTAAGAATCCCGAACATATTGGTGCCCCTTTGAATTCTACGGCCGATGACTTTGCGTATTATGTAGACGAAGAGACGGGGAAAGGTTTCGTTTCGACCAACCGCGATAAATTTGTGGATCGAATTTATGCCTTCAATAAACCTGTATTTAGGTCAGATCTCATCGTTTCGCTGGCCGATTGTAAAGGCAAAGCGTTGAAAAACACGGAAATTACCATTACCGATCTCAACAACGGTGAAGCAACGGTATTAGCAACCCAAGATAATGGACAAACAGAACCTTTAACTTTAAAGCGTAACCACGAATACAAAATAGTGTATTCAGGAACGGACGTATTGACGGGAGATTCTTCAACCTACAAAGCGATTGAAGCCATCAGTGAGTCGGTTAATTTTACGTCGTATTATAAGCGATTCATTTCCAAGGTAACGGTTTTAGACAGCGTTTCCAAACCTATGGCGAATGCTATTTTGACAATATATCGTAAGAATGGCAAATCATTCACGGTGAACACCGATGCGAAAGGTTCTTATACTTGGAGAAATGAAGGCGAAGCTAAAGTGGACTCTGTAATGGTAACCGCAATTAACTATCAAGACGGACGGTTGACTATTCCTGCTACTGAAAATGGTAATTGTATTGACACCGTGGTCTATAAACTGCCGATGAAGAAATTATCCGATGAGCAGTTCATTCGATTGGATATGGTGCTTTATAACTTCGATAAATACTTTTTAAGGCCTGAAGGAATGGCGGAATTAGATAAACTTGTGGCTTACATGAACGCTCATCCAAAGTACCGTGTAGAATTATCTTCTCATACCGATTCAAGGGGTTCTGATAAGTACAACATGAAGCTTTCCAAGAACCGAGCAAAAAGCTGTGTGGATTACATTATCAGCAAAGGCATTAGCAAAAAAATGATTACGGATCAAGGATACGGTGAAACTCGACTTGTGAATAATTGTTCCAACGGTGTTCCTTGTACCAAAGAAGAGCATCAAGCGAATCGAAGGACCGAACTAAAACTGTTTACACCGGAAGAAGATGCCCTTGACAATAACAAGTTAAAGGAATAACATGTCCTCCGAAGAATCGCATGCGAATGATAGGCCTCCTAAGGGGTTGATGGTTTTGTTAGTCCTTACATGGGTTAATACCTTGTTTTCCATTGTGACCACATTTTTCACCTTGATTTTTATGCGTCCGAGTGCGCAGGACCTTGAGCAGGAGAAAGTTGAAATGGCCGAATCCATCCTGGAGCTGAAAAAGTTAGGCATGGATTCGTTCGTTAGTCTTTTGGAGCGTCTTCAGGCAATGACAGAAGCCATGCAACCCTATTTTATTCAAAGCAATTTGGTCAACATCATGGTATTGGCATGCGGTGCGGTCGCTGCTTGGTTCATGTATCGACGAAACCAACTCGGTTTTCATCTTTACATTATTTACAATCTAGCCTCGGTTGGTTCCATATACCTGTTCATCTCACCCTCCCTGATTCCCTCGGTTATTATCTTGGTTAACAGCTTGCTTTCCTTGGTTTTTGTCCTCCTTTACGTCAAGCATTTACCTTGGTTGAAGAATCAGGATTAAAAAATTTTCCCTGGATTTAAAATTCCCTTGGGGTCGAATACCCGCTTTATTTCCCTCATCAGTTGTAAGGTTACTTCAGGAAAGGCAATGGGCATGTAGGGTTTTTGAACGTATCCAATGCCGTGTTCTCCAGAGAGTGTTCCACCAAGCCGCACCACCTCCTCGAAAATCTCCGTAATGGCTTTTGGAAGTTCTTGAGTCCATTGTTCTTCGCTCAGCTCTCCTCGAATAATATTAACATGCAAGTTCCCATCACCGGCATGGCCGTAACAAACGGATTTAAACCCATAATGTTCTCCCACCGATTTTACGTGGGACAGTAAATTCGGTAATTGGTATCGTGGAACCACAGTATCTTCTTCTTTGTACACCGATTGGGTTTTTACGGCCTCTCCAACTTTTCTCCTAAGGTTCCATAGGGCTGCTTTTTGCGCTGAGGAATCCGCAAATAGGATTTCATCGGTTTCGAAAGATTCCAAAACCCCAAACAAGTGTTCCGCTTCGCGTTGAAGTTGTTCCTCGTCGAATCCATCCAATTCAATCAGCAAGTGGGCCTGATGGTTATCCGCTACGGGAACCGATTGGTCCTGGGTAAAATCCTTTGCCCAAAGCAAGGCATCACGCTCCATGAACTCCATGCCGCTTGGTATGATTCCGGCTTTGAAAATCGCAGGTACCGCTTCGCATGCCGTTCGTGCGTCAAAAAAAGGTACAAGGAACAGCACGTCGTGGGTGGGATGGGGAAGAAGGCGCAAAACAATTTTAGTAATGATCCCTAAGGTGCCTTCCGACCCCACCATGAGTTGAGTGAGGTTATAACCGGTGGCATTTTTAAGGACGTTGGCGCCGGTCCAAATGATTTCTCCGGTGGGTAAGACCACTTCGAGGTTTAAGACATAGTCTTTGGTTACGCCGTATTTAACGGCTTTTGGACCTCCTGAATTTTCGGATACATTTCCACCGATGAAACACGACCCACGGCTCGCAGGATCCGGTGGGTAGAACAATCCAACTTCTTTCACGGCTTGTTGAAGAACCTCCGTAATCACCCCCGGTTCGGTAATCACTTGAAGGTTGTCGGTATCAATGGTTAGAATCTTGTTGAATTTCTCCATGGAAACCAAA
Organism: Bacteroidota bacterium; assembly: GCA_046082075.1. Classification (GTDB taxonomy): domain Bacteria; phylum Bacteroidota; class Bacteroidia; order Flavobacteriales_D; family Crocinitomicaceae; genus UBA952. The sequence goes on along the minus strand of JBJTXE010000264.1, from coordinate 2,688 downwards.
ACGCCTCCGTGCAAAGGCAAACAGCCTCCGCTGAGTCCTGTGCGAGCCCCCGCTGGTGTCACCGGGATACCTTCTTGATGACAATACGTTACGATCGCCGAAACTTCTTCCACGGTCGTCGGCAATAACACCAATTCGGGAGGGAAGACAAAATCTTCGGTTTCATCATGACCGTAGGCTCGTAATTGTTCGGGGTCTTGGTGGCTTTTAATTCCTAAGGAATGAAAAAAGGCTCGATGCGTTTCGTTCAAGTGTGCCATAGAATACAAAAGTGGGAATAAATATTCAAATAATTCCCCCCGTTATCTTGGGCTTTTTGCCTATTTTTACCTTAAATTATTGCTTTGAAAGATACTTTTATCATCGACGGAATACGCACCCCTATTGGAAATTTTGGGGGAGCTCTTTCAACGGTGCGTGCCGACGATTTGCTAGCCCTTGTTATGAAGGCGCTTGTGGAGCGGCATCCAAAGTTGGACCTTTCCCTCCTAGAAGACGCGCTCATGGGTTGCGCCAACCAAGCCGGAGAAGATAACCGAAATGTTGCCCGAATGGCCACCTTACTTGCCGGTTTGCCGACCTCTATTGGTGGCGAGACCGTGAACCGTCTGTGCGCATCCGGAATGGCGGCCGTGGTGAACGCTTCGCGTGCTATCAAAGACGGAGCAGGTGATTTATACCTGGCGGGCGGCGTTGAACAAATGACCCGAGCACCTTTTGTACTGTCAAAAGCGGGAGCTGCCTTTGGCCGTGATCAACAATTGTTCGATTCCTCCTTTGGGTGGAGGTTTATTAATCCCACCATGGAACGCCTTTACGGGGTCGACAACATGGGGATGACCGCTGAAAATCTCGCCGAATTACACCATATTTCCCGGGAAGACCAAGACGCCTTTGCCTATTGGTCGCAGCAAAAAACCGCCTTAGCACAAGATAAGGGCTTTTTCGATGGTGAAATCATCCCTGTAAGCATTCCTACGAAAAAAGGAGAACCCACGGTGGTGATCCAGGATGAATTTCCGAAAGCCACAACTAGCCTCGAAAAACTTGGAACTTTACGTCCAGCTTTTAAAAGTACGGGAACGGTAACTGCGGGTAATGCTTCAGGATTGAACGACGGTGCGGCCTGTTTACTGATAGGTTCCTCCGAAGGAGTATCGCTTTCCGGTGCCTCGCCGTTAGCTCGTATTGTGAGTGCTGCCATCAGTGGTGTGGAGCCCAGAATCATGGGGATTGGACCGGTAGAAGCTTCCAAAAAGGCCTTGCAACGTGCAGGACTAACCTTGGACCAGATGGATGTGATTGAATTGAACGAGGCCTTTGCCGCCCAAGTGTTGGCGTGCACGCGTTCTCTAGGTTTGGCGGATAATGACTCGCGAATCAATCCCAACGGTGGGGCAATTGCCTTGGGGCACCCCTTGGGGATGTCTGGAGCGCGAATTTTATTAACTGCGGCTCGTCAGCTGAAAGCTACCGGAAAACGTTATGCGCTGGTTGCTATGTGCATCGGCGTAGGACAAGGCTATGCAACCATTATCGAAAACGCATCATGAAAGCAGGGGTATTGATCTTCGGGGTGCTCTTGGTTTTGTCCAGCTGCACGAAAAAACCCACCCAGTGGGAGGTAGACCTTGGGGCGCCATTGGTCAACGATACCTTGGATTTGAGCCGTTTAACGTCCGACAGCGTTTTGGTGGCGAACGGTCAAGGAAATCTGGACCTTGATTTTACCAAAACCCTGCTCGATATTGGTTTGGCGGATTTGATCTCGATTCCTGATACCCAGGTAGTTCAAACGTTCCATTCCAATTTTGCGGTGAACGTTCCGCCGGGTTTTAATGTGTTCAATCAAACGGAAACCCATACCATCGACCTTCCCGGAGTTCAATTAAAGAAAGTTCGAGTGTTCAGCGGAGGAATTCAGTTAACGGTGTACAATCCTTTGCCCACCGAAGTGACCTTCAATGTAAGCTTGCCTGGAGTTAGCCTCAACGGAGTTACGTTTCAACAAACCGTTACGGTAGGCGCAGGCGATAATGTAAATCCTACTCCGGGTAACGCAAATTTCGATTTAGCGGGCTATGAAATGGACCTTCGAGGTCCGAATGCGGTTGATTTCAACGTGTTGCAAGCCAGCGTTACGGCAGTTTCCGACCCGAACGGGCCTACGGTCAATGTCACCCCAGCGCAAGAATTCAAGGTGGAGGCCACGTTAAAGGACATTGCTTTGGATTATGCCCGCGGTTATTTTGGTAATCAGCTGTTCAGTGATACCGTGCTTTTGGACCTTCCGATCATGGAAAAAGTGGAGTCAGGATTGGTGGATATTCAATCGGTTCAATTGGGATTAAGTTTTTCCAACGGAACTAAAGTGCCCATTCGAGGTGCAATAACTCAAATTACGAACATTAATCCAACGGGGAGCACGGTTGCCTTGAACGCTCCGGTCATCGGACAAGATTTGTATTTAGCTCCTGCCACAGGTTCTTGGAATTCCTTGAATCCTTCGACCCAACAAGTTCTGGTGAATTCTGGCAACAGCAACATTGAACAAGTGATGGAAAACCTAGGCTCGAAATTTCAAGCAGGATATGCAATTGAAATCAATCCCAACGGTAATTTGAACGGCGGTTGGGACGAGATTTACTCTACGAGCAGGATCAAGGTGGTATTGCATGCACAAATGCC
>JBJTXE010000263.1:0-10423 GCA_046082075.1 Bacteroidota bacterium | reverse complement strand
GTCAGCAAGCCGCTGTGAATAACATTTCCTTTGAAATAGGTAAAGGAGAAATTGTCGGGTTTCTCGGTCCCAACGGCGCCGGAAAATCCACGACCATGAAAATGATAACGGGATATATTCCGGCTAGTTCCGGATCAATACATGTCAACCAATTGGCCGTGGATGTCGACCAATTAGAAACACGTAAAATCATAGGTTACCTTCCCGAGAATAACCCCCTCTATTTAGATATGTATGTAAAAGAATACTTACATTTCGTTGGAGGAATTTACCACATAAAAAATCGGAAGGAACGCGTCAATGAGCTTATTGACATGGTGGGCTTAGGACAAGAACAAAAGAAAAAAATTGGTGCTCTTTCCAAGGGTTACAAACAACGAGTAGGACTTGCTCAGGCATTCATCCACGATCCTCAAGTCTTAATTTTGGATGAACCAACGTCGGGTTTAGACCCTAACCAACTCGTGGAAATCCGTGCACTTATTAAACTTTTGGGCCAAAAAAAAACCATTTTATTGTCCACTCATATCATGCAAGAAGTGGAGGCAATTTGCGATCGAATCATCATCATTAATCAAGGTAAAATTGTCGCAGATAATCCGAGAGAATTGCTCAGTTCATCGTACGAAACCCAAACAATTTATGTGGAATTCGAAGGTGAAATTAACGTCCAGGTGCTGAAAAAAGCCTCAGGAATTTTAACCACAAAACCTGTTGATAAAGGTTGGTTATTGGAAGGTGATGGCACGATTGATCTCCGCAAAACCGTGGCTCAAATGGCGCAAGAACAAGGTTGGCTAGTGCTTACCCTTCGTTCTGAAAAAAAGAGCCTTGAAGAAGTTTTTAAAGAATTGACAAAGAAAAAATAATGGGTTTTATAGAAGAGCTTCGTTGGCGCGGTATGGTTCACGATCTCACACCAGGCATCGAAAACGTATTAAAAAAACCAGGTTGTGCAGGATACATTGGATTTGATCCAACAGCAGACTCCTTGCACATTGGTAGCTTAGTTCAAATCATGACCTTGGTTCACTTTCAACGGGCAGGACACAAACCCATTGCGCTTTTAGGTGGTGCAACGGGAATGGTAGGTGACCCTTCAGGGAAATCGCAAGAAAGAAACTTGTTGGACTTTGAAACGCTCAACAAAAACATAGAAGGAGTTAAACAGCAACTCATGCAGTTTCTCGATTTTTCAGGATCAAACGGAGCTGAGATTGTCAACAACTACGACTGGTTTCAACATATGTCGTTTTTGGATTTCATTCGTGACGTAGGAAAGCACATCACCCTTAATTACATGCTTGCTAAAGATTCTGTTAAGTCGAGGATGGAAACAGGCATGTCTTTTACAGAATTTTCTTACCAATTGGTGCAAGGGTACGATTTCTATCATCTGAACCAACATAAGCATTGTTTAATTCAAATGGGGGGATCGGACCAATGGGGCAATATTGTAACAGGAACTGAATTAATACGGCGTAAATCCGGTGGAGAAGCATATGCTTTAACCACTCCTCTAATCAAGAAAGCAGACGGAGGAAAATTCGGTAAAACGGAAGAAGGCAATGTGTGGCTGGCGAAAGAACGAACAAGCCCTTATAAGTTTTACCAATATTGGCTGAACACCAGTGATGAAGACGCGGCCTCCTATTTAAAGATTTTTACCCTTTTGGATAAGGAGCAGATAACGCATCTTCTTGAACAACATGCCGAGGCACCGCATCTTCGCCTAGCACAAAAAACACTTGCAACAAATATTACGGAAAGAGTTCACGGTCCGGAGGAGCTGAACAATGCCATACTTGCAACAGACATTCTTTTTGGTAAAGCCACTTCGGAGTCGCTTGGAAAATTGAAGGAAGAATTGTTTTTCCAAGTGTTTGAAGGAGTGCCTCAAACGATAATGTCGAAGGAGAAACTTCAACAAGGAATTCCGATTGTGGATTTATTAGTTAATGCATCTGGATTTTTATCCTCCAACAGTGAAGCGCGAAGAGAACTTAAAGGCAATGCCATAACTATCAATAAGGAGCGGGTTGACGAACAATTTATCTTAACATCAAATTACCTCCTCAACCAGCGCTATGTACTAATTGGTAAAGGAAAAAAGAACAATTTTATTGCCATTTTTAATTAAATTCACTTGGCATAGTCCTTGCTAAGTGTTGAAAATAAATTTCTGGTGATGTATACAAAAATGAAATCTCTGTCCTTTTTAATCCTTGTGGCTAGTCTTTTTTCAAGTAGCAATGGCCCCAAATATCCCTCTGTTGATAATCAAGCATTCCAAATCGGTGAACGTCTTAGATATCGTATTAGTTACGGATTTATAGACGCTGGAGAAGCCATTTTAGAAACCAAAGAAACGGAAATCAAAGGAGCGAATAGAAAACTTTATCATGTTGTTGGAACGGGTAAAACATTGGGGGCCTTTAATGCAGTATATAGAGTGAATGATCGCTACGAATCGTACATCGATCAGCAAAGCATTATGCCATGGTTTTTTTACAGACGAGTAGATGAAGGGGGATACAAAATAAAACAAGACTACACTTTTAGACAACATTCTGAAAAAGTGGATAATGGCAAAGGAAAATCATTCAAGGCTCCCATGGGCGTACAAGACATGATTTCTTGTTTTTATTTTGCACGCACCTTGGATTTTAGCAATATTAAAAAGGGGAAAGTTTTTGTTATTCCAACCTTTATGGATGACGAACTCTTTGATTTAAAGATAAAATATATGGGAGATGAGGTGATTGGACTGCGCAAAGGCAAGTTTAAATGCATGCGTTTCGTTCCAGTTGTTCAAACCGGCCGGTATTTCAAAAACGAAGAAGATGTGAGCTTTTGGGTGACAAAAGACAAGAATAGAATTCCCGTTCTAATCAAAGCGAAAATTCCCGTTGGGAGTGTAAAAATGCACCTTGTAGGGTATTCGGGCCTAAAAAATGAACTAACGAGTAAATTGCGTTAATTATAAAATAAGCATCGCATCTCCATAAGAGTAAAAGCGGTATTTTTCGCGGATTGCCGTTTGATACGCCTCCATCATTAAATCGTGACCGCAGAAAGCCGAAATCATCATTAAGAGGGTTGAAAGAGGAGTGTGAAAATTGGTAATTAAAGCATCGGCAATAGAAAAATCATATGGAGGAAAAATAAACTTGTTCGTCCAACCGTCAAACGGTTTTAACAGCCCTTCTGTAGACACGGAAGTTTCTACTGCCCGCATACACGTTGTCCCAACAGCACAAACCCTTTTTTTATTCATCTTCGATTGGTTGACAATGTTGGCTGCTTTCTCGGGGATGATCACTTGTTCGGAATCCATTTTATGCTTGGTTAAATCCTCTACTTCAACCGACCTAAATGTTCCTAAACCAACATGTAGCGTAATTTCGGCAAAATTCACTCCTTTAATTTCCAAACGTTTCAAAAGCTCTCTCGAAAAATGAAGTCCTGCGGTTGGCGCCGCAACAGCCCCCTCCTCTTTCGCGAAAATCGTTTGGTACATTTCTTCATCCATGGGCTCAACCTCTCGTTTGATATACTTTGGCAGAGGGGTCTCTCCTAGAGAAAATATAATTTTACGAAATTCCTCATAGGTTCCGTCGAACAAAAATCGTAAGGTTCTTCCTCTTGACGTCGTATTATCTATAACCTCGGCCACTAAGGAATCGTCTTCACCGAAATACAATTTATTTCCAATGCGTATTTTACGTGCTGGATCGACCAAAACGTCCCACAAAAAACTCTCGCGGTTTAGCTCACGAAGTAAAAACACCTCAATTTTTGCTCCCGTTTTCTCTTTATTGCCATACAGCCTCGCGGGAAACACTCGCGTATTGTTGAGAATCATTGTGTCCCCGTCGTCAAAATAGGAAAGCACATCCTTAAATAACTTGTGCTCAATTTTTCCGGTTTTTCGATGAATCACCATTAAGCGACATTCATCGCGGTTTTCAGTTGGGTATTCGGCAATCAATTCCGAAGGGAGTTCAAAGTTGAACTCGGACAATTTCATTTTACTCATAGTGTTCCAATGGGGCGCGAAGATACAACAGAACACCCCCTTTTGTCAAGTTATTTCGATAAAATAAACCACAAGGGGACAAAAACTCACCAAAATCATCTATTTCCTCAGCGAATCGTCATTTTTTTTCAGCACAGATCCATGGAACTTTGAAGGAAAAAATATGAAAACAATTGCAAATCAACAAAACTTAGCATTCAACCTTTACGGACTTTATTATTTACTTGGGATCCTCAACACTTGCCCTACACGGATAACGTCGCTACCTAGGCGATTATGCGACTTAAGTTTAGCTACCGTAGTATGGTACTTTCGAGCAATACTTGATAAGGTGTCTCCTGATTTTACGGTGTATTTCCGAGCGGCACTCGGAGCAGTCGGTTTAACAGGCGAACTTTCCAGAGGAATTGCATTCGATGAATAATCTTTCAAGGGAACGGTTACTTCCTGAACACTGGATTGCGAGTTAAGGAGGTTCACCGTATTCATGAAGGATTCGTACAAGTAGGAGCCTTTGACGCGATAACCTTCCTTGGTTAAATGGACATGGTCGGTTTTTGCATATCCCAAACTTGTCCAATCTCGAATCGTATTAATTCCACCTGATAAATCATACCAATTCCAAAATAAGCAACGGTTTGAGCGTGCAAGGCTATCCATAAGGTTTCTAAAGGATATCCCCGCTGTAATAGTATGTTTCTTGTAAAATAGATCTTGGGTGCTCGTTAATACCAATAATACCTCTGGAAACATTTTTCGCCATAAGGCAATGGCTTTTTCTACTTCAGTAATCAATGTGGGGTCAATTCTGTTATGGTAAAGGATATCGTTGGTGCCAAAGTCTAAGAGGACTATGTCCGGTGCCACGAGAGGAGCCTGTTCTGGAAGTTTATCCAAGATCAAGATTGAGCGGAAGGCTGCGGCGCCAACACCTGTGGAATGATAAACGACTCCCCCAGGATCTTGAGATTCTGCACAAATACCGTAAAACCTAAAACGTTTTGCCCCTTTTTGGGGTAGTACCGAGATTTCTACCGTATGAATGGAATCATTCCAATAAAAAGACTTGCCTTGAGGAAGTATTTCGATGGGATTAAAAATGACCGTTCCGTTGATCGTCAATTGAACATCAAAGGATAGGCTATCATTTTCATAAAGCACAAGAACCTTAGAATCGTGTGCTTCAATCCCTTGTTTCATGGTGAAGGACAAAGTAGCAGAAGAATCTGCGGTTTCTACTACCATTCCGCAAATCCCTAAAGGGAGACCTTCTTTTCGCCCTTGATAGCTTTTATTATACGCCCAATTCCCCGTATAAGCGGTTGCGTAATTGATGGAAGAATAGGAATTAGCCGCTTTATAATTGAACATTAAACCATAGCCCCCGTTCCCAAAGCGTTCCTGAAACTTCTTTCTTGCGACAGAAGTTGGATTCTCTGCCTGAATATGGCTTCCTCCATAATGAAGAAATACCAACTTTTCTTGATTTGATTCATCAAACAGCCTTTTCAATCGGTATAATGAAACACTGTCATACCCTTGAATTACCGCATAAGCTGAATCGATTTTCAATCCTTCGGGTAAGGTTTGTGACCACGCTAAAAGGGGCAACAACATGCCAATTAAAGCCCATCTCATTGGCGCGGGTTTAGTGTGTCCTCTACTCCAGGCACCGGATTCACTGCGGGCAAAACCTCATCCGAGGGGTCTTCTGGAAGAATTGGCGCCACATAATTCCCGCTTTGGATAGCTAATCTTCGCATCATACCAATGGTTCCGTTGCTCATTGCGGCGTACATCCCGATTGCAAAAACTACATCGTTGATATTGTTTTCTTGAATAATTCGAGTAAGATTTTGTTTCGAGTAGCGTAAATCTACCACCCATATTTCTTCGTAATGGCTTATTAAAAAAACCGTGAAGGCGTTGCCCATTGAATTTTTAATTACTACCGCTTTTTTACCGTTCTTCACGGATGTTTTAATCCTCATCATCGGGTGGTCACCTCCTAAAAACGTGGAATACGTATTTCCACCGCTGCTTGTATTATAAAATACCTTAGCCTTTGATCCTTTAGTGGTACCGTAGGCCCCCAAATTATAGGCTTCTGTTTCCACCTTGGGCTCCCAATATTCCATGGTGTCTGGATGAGCCAAAACAGACGGATCATGGGTGTATTGGTACATGGTTCCTAAAAAGTTATACTTTACCTTTTTAGTCATTTGATCAAGACCAATAGGTTCTAGTCCCGCCGACTTACAAAACGCCATATAGGCATAATAAGCGCCGAGAGGTTTCCAATGATGGTCTGTTCCAAAATAAAGTTTGGTCGCTGCATGGTTATTGAGTTCCTCAAAAACATCGGAGAAAATGGCACCGTTCGTCAAATTTTCCTTGATGGCTAATAGTGTTTTCTTATTCTGAACATTGAAGTGCTTATATTTTGCGGCTGGAATGAAGGCTGAAGACAAGGGCGCTACGGCTGAAAAAACCCGAACATTAGGGAATTTCTCGGCGTATTCACTCACCATTTTCGCGAAATACTTGGACATTTTGGGACTTCCTCCACCGAGTGGATAAACGCAACCGTCAATAATCAACATGGATCCGGAAAAGTTTTCTTCAAACTCATCCAAAAAGGATAAAGTATCAAGATTTTCTTCTTTCGTATCGGAGGATTTTTCCTTTTTCTTAGGAACCACAACAACGCGTTCCGCATTTTTGAATTGAAATCCCTTGGCTGCATGAAATAGCGGTGTTGTTTGAATAAACCGCTCTCGGTAGGGAAAATGGTCATCAATGTAGTCATCAACCAGCTTCGTCCAGATTCCACTGAGATAGCTTTGCGAGGAAAACACAGGAAACTCAGCGAGCTTTCGTTTCTCATCTTTCGACGCTTTTTCTTTGGGCAATATTAATAGCAGAATAGGAAAACCCAAAACCAAACTAAAAAATAATAATACGTTGACTTTCTTGTCCATTAAAAACGAGTGTAAAGAAAGGGGTTAAAGGTAGCATTTACTAACAGCATCGTTGCGAGCAATAATAAGAGGGCGTTCACGACAGGACGAGCGTACCCATAAACCACCTGTGTTTTCAACCTAACCGAATGATTTTGCCCATATATTTCATCCCAAGGAATGCACAAAAGTATTACCAAAAGAAACCAAAAGGAATGGGCCGTAATATCGCTTAAGATACCAGAAGAAGGCGCATTTTTTGAATAAAATAAATTGCCAATAAAATACCCCAATTGGTTAAAATCCGTAAAATAAAATAGTGCCCTGCTAAATACAATTAAAACGAGCGTGTAGGAATGCTTGAAAAAGCGAGGAACACGATCTAAAACGACTTTCAAATGTTTTTCTACAACCATTAATACCCCAAAATATGTTCCCCAAAGAGCAAAATTCCAATTTGCTCCATGCCAAAAACCCGTAAGGAACCAAACCACGAAAATGTTTCTATCGTGGTGTTTTCGATTACCCCCTAGGGGAATGTATACATAGTCGCGGAAGAACTTCCCAAGGGAAATATGCCAACGCCGGTAAAAATCGGCCACCGATAACGCAGCATAAGGATGCCTAAAGTTCTCGTGGAAATCGAATCCAAACAGTTTAGCTAAGCCAATGGCCATATCCGAATAACCCGAAAAATCGAAGTATAACTGAATGGAAAACATGACCAAGCCGAACCAGGCTTCATAGGAGGATATTTCATATAATTGGGTGTTCAAATACTTGTCAACTAAAACACCTGCCACGTTAGCAATCGCGACTTTTTTAAAAAGTCCAATACAAAAACGAGACACCCCATCACTGATTTTTGCCCAATCAACGGTACGTCGTTGAATTTGAGTTTCAATCTGACTGTAACGCACAATAGGACCCGCTACAAGGTGTTGAAATAAGCTAATGAACATTAAAAAATTCAGGGGATTTCGCTGTGCCTTGATTTCACCACGATATATATCAACCACATAAGAAATAACCATGAAGGTGTAAAAGGAAATCCCCACGGGAAGAGTGTTTGAGGGACGAGAAAATGGAAGGGTTATCCAATAATTGATGTTATCATAAAGGAACCCGCCGTATTTAAACGACACCAATAATGAGAGGTTCAAGATAACCGCTGCAATCATCCCCGCTCTTGCCCTCTTGGTATTGGTGTGCTTTTCAATGAAAATTCCTGCCCCATAATTTCCGAAAGCCGTGAAAATCAAGAGAAAAATCCACATGGGTTCAGCCCAAGCATAAAACACCAAAGAAAAGATCGTCAGGAAAACATTTCGGTACAGGTCGTTACGAGAACTGTAATGAAACAACAGGCTTAGGGGTAAAAAGAAATAGAGGAACGTTAAACTTGAAAATACCATTTACCCGCAGCGCTTGTTAAAGAAGCGCGAAATTAAAGACATTCACAACAAGAACAAAATTTAGAGCGTGCAAGAACTTATATTACTTGCGTTGAATAAGCGCCTGAACGGCCTGAACGATGTTTTCTTTTTCTAAACCGTACTTACGCATTAACTCATCGGGCGTCCCACTTTCACCAAAACTGTCGTTCACTGCGACATAAGCTTGTGGCACCGGGTAGTGTGTCGATACGACTTGAGCAACAGCATCTCCTAAACCTCCATTACGCATGTGTTCTTCAGCGGTAACAACACATTTTGTTTTCTTGATAGATTGGAGGATTGAATCTACGTCTAAGGGTTTTATGGTGTGCATATTTATAACCTCCGCCCGAATTCCTTGGCTTTCAAGCAATTGTGCCGCCTCCAACGATTTCCATACCATATGACCGCATGCGATAATGGAAACATCCGAGCCTTCTTTTAATACATCCGCCTTCCCTATGGTAAAAGGCGTTTCTTCCGTCGTAAAAATCGGAACGGATGGCCGACCAAACCTCAAATAAACCGGGCCCTGCCAATCGGCAATTGCCAAAGTGGCCTGGAGGGTTTGTTGATAGTCCGCAGGAACAACAACCGCCATATTAGGTAGCATTCTCATCATACCTATATCCTCTAAAACCTGGTGTGTTGCTCCGTCCTCTCCCAAGGTTAAACCGGCATGAGATGCACAAATTTTTACATTCTTTTGTGAATAGGCAATGCTTTGCCGTATTTGATCGTATACCCTGGAAGTCGAAAAGTTGGCAAATGTCCCCGTAAAAGGAATCATACCTCCAACCGTCATGCCTGCGGCAATTCCCATCATGTTCGCCTCCGCAATTCCAATTTGAAAAAATCTTTCAGGATGAGCTTTTTCAAATGCATCCATTTTCAATGAACCCGTTAAATCGGCACACAAGGCGACCACGTTGGGGTTAATTTCACCAAGTCTTCTCAACCCTTCTCCAAACCCAGATCGGGTGTCTTTATTACCGTATGTTTTCAGGTCCATCATGATCGTTAATTTAAGGTTATAGTCGTAATTTTATTCGCATTAATGGATATCGTCTTTTCATTCGTATATCCGCTTGATTTCATGTCTTTCGGGCGGTATACCATTTTATAGTTTCCTGGCTGAATTAAAAGTTTATCCTTAGTTAAAACATCTGAAAAAGTGTAAATGCAAGACCAAAACCCCTCTTTGTTCAGTTGGAATAACTGCGCTATCATGGGTTTTGTGAAAGCATAATCTAATTGACCCGGAGCCTCAATATTCACGATACTAACCGAGGTCTGACCAACCTCAACGCTTCGATTGATTCGAGGAATGGTGAAAATCTCAACATCGTATTTTCCCATCAGATATTTACACGATTGGCCATACTGTTGATGGTTTAGTGTTTTACCATTCTTATCCGAAACCCTCATGGTGAATTGGGGGCTAAAACTGCTTTTAGGGGATGAAAGCTGAAGGAATCCCTGAGGGGCCGGAACTTCGATAATATTATGAATATGCTTTTTAACGGCTATATTTTTCTTTACCGTTAAGGGCAAAGTATTAACCACCAAATCGTAGGTCAAGGAAGGGTCAATAAATAAGGTGTCTGGATTACCTAAGCGGTTGATTGTATGAACGAAGGTGTATTTTAATTTATTCGTTCCCGCCTCATACAAGAACATGGTAACATTGGTTTCTGTTGGTCTGGCATTGAGATCATTCAAGTTGATTTGAACCGTGGTTTTGACTAAAACTGTATTTAAAATGGTGGTAAAGACTTTTCTAAACGAGTCCTTGTCCTCGGCATCTGAGTACGAACCTATGCAATTAAAATTGGCCAAATACGACATGTCCATACCTAATCCAATTACGAAAGGAGTAACCTTTACCCCTTTCTCTTTCAATTTTTTGGCAATAACACAGGGGTCATTATCGCATGATTCTAGCCCATCCGTAATGAGGATAATGTAATTCTTTGTAAGCGTATCTG
>JBJTXE010000262.1:0-3287 GCA_046082075.1 Bacteroidota bacterium | reverse complement strand
ACCTCTACTGGTTGGGATTACAACAACGTGCAAAACGGTGGTTTTGAAAAAGCGAATTTCGAAGAACAAAGAACCGGCCCTGGTCTTGTAATGATTGAGGGAGGTACTTTTACCATGGGAAGAACAGAAGAGGACGTCTTTGAAGACAACGACAACCGTCCTAACCGTTTTACGGTCTCCTCGTTTTATATGGATAGAACGGAGGTTACCAACTTCCATTGGTTGGAATACGTGTACTGGATGAAGCGGGTGTACAACAAGACCTACCCGCACATTTACAAAAAATCGTTGCCGGATACTAACTGCTGGAGAGATCCTCTTTCCTACCGTGAGAAATTTGTGGAGTATTACTTCCGCTATCCTGCATACCGCGACTACCCAGTGGTGGGGGTGTCTTGGGTGCAAGCCAACGACTTCTGCAAGTGGAGAACGGACAGGGTGAACGAATATATTCTTGTTGAACAAGGAATTATTAAATGGCATTTTGCAGACAAAGTGGAAGATGGGGGTGATTTGGGAGCAATGGGGCCTCCAGACCAAGCAAAAAAAGCCAAAAAGACCTACAATGCGCCTGAAAACATGTTCAATACGGAAAGTTATCTTGCAGGTCAATATAACATTGAGTCAGGTAAGTTAAATCCTGAAAAAGATGAACTCAATTACAAATACAAAGGAACTGGTTACACTCTTACCGATGGAAACGCAACGAAAACTAAACCAGGTGAGACTTATCCTAGAGACCCATATCAACTGAATGATTTCGACCCTGTGTATGCAGTGAATGATGATGGAAACTTTTACCAAGGCAAAAGAAATGTTCGCATGGAAGACGGCATCCTTCTTCCAAGTTACCGTTTACCTACTGAAGCTGAATGGGAATATGCGGCCACTGGATTGCTAGGAAACTTGGATGCGAATTCTGAAAACGTTGATGAGAGAAGGGTTTATCCTTGGGATGGACATTACGTGCGTTATGACGAAGAACAATTCCAAGGAACAATTCAAGCGAATTTCGTGCGTGGAACAGGAGACCACATGGGCGTTGCAGGTGCGTTGAACGATGGTGCAGACGCCACAACACACGTTGACGCCTACTGGCCTAACGACTTTGGTTTATACAACATGGCGGGGAACGTTTCCGAATGGGTATTGGATACCTATCGTCCAAGCACAAGCGACTTGGCAGATGGATTTATGCCATTCCGTGGCAACATGTATCAAGCTAAATTGATGGTACCTGATGGATTGCATGAGAAATATGTTAAAACTAAAGATAATATCTACGACGTTTATGGAATGAAAGAGTTTGTCAATGAGTATGCTAGAGTTCTATACCTTGCCAATACTCAGAACTCTTTAGATCCAACCGCAAGTTATTCTGCGAATCTGCAGAATCAAATGAATCAAAATTCACTCCTTCAATCAGGTCTTAGCATAAGTGCTACCCCAGGAGGACCATTTGGAAAATATCAACTTACCAATGGATATAATTATTTAGCAGTTGGAGATTCAATGCGATTTGAAGTTAAATCCCTCAAAGGGGCTGCTCAATATCAAACGTTGCTCAATGCCAACAAAGGTGCTAAAGGTACATGGACTAGTACCGTTCCGGGAGCCACTCGAGTTGCTAGGCCGAAAGATGGAGATTCGATTTACACCATTGAATTTACAAAATTCACACCTGCCCCTGGAGATACTGGAAGTTTAATCTTTACCATTGGATCGGAGTATTTTAGAATGCCATTTAAGGTAGTTTCTAGTAAATCTGATTTCAATCCTTACGTTAACAGCATTTCCACCGGAGTGAAAATTAACTCTAATCAAGACCCTAGAAAATATAAATTTAACAGTTTAAGTAAGTATTATACGGCAAATAATAAAATGTTTTCCGAAGCTGACAAAGCGAAGTTTCAGGTGTTAGATGATATAAACTCTTTGTTAGATACTGCCATTTACCTTTACAACAAAGGCAATACGGTGAAATCATCTGCTTACATAGAAGCCGCTTTGTTTGGGTCCAAAACAATGACTGAATTGTTAAATGAAGATATACGAAGTAAGGAAGTAATTCAAAGTGATTTTGGTGGTGACTTCAAAGGTAAGATAGAAAAAGCTGGAGTTTACCTGAAAAGAGTAGACGACCAAGGAAACCCAGAAGATGGTGAATGGAAATCAATTTTCGACCAAGAAAAACCTACAGGAGCTGACGATAAATCATATCTTGGCACACGTTTCCCTAACTACACGGTAGATCAAACCATAACAACTTGGCTTCTAACCCTTCGCAACGGTTTAACCGAATACACTATGGAATCCCGTGGTAAACAACGTTGGAGAAATGTAACGGAAGAAGAGAATATCGGTCGATTGAACTATCGTAAAGACGATTATATTGACTACTTAGACGGGGATTTAGAATCGTCCATTTTCTACAACAATCAAAAGCGAATTAATGATATTAATGCAGGTAGATTGAGTGCTAAGAATTCCGTATACCAAAGTGAACATGAAAACCGTGATCTAGAAGGCAATATGCTTTCTCCTTCTTCTTCCGGTTGGCCAACAACTTTGATATCTGACAAGTCGAAAGTATACAAAGGAGGTTCTTGGGCAGACCGTGCCTACTGGCTGTCCGCAGGTAACCGTAGGTTTTTGGACCAAGACAAGACAAGTGCTACGATTGGGTTCCGTTGTGCCATGGATCGCTTGGGTGACCAACGCAACATGAACTATAAAAAACGCAAACGACGGTAATCTTCCGTAACTTTAAGTAACTTTAGTCCCGCTTCGGCGGGACTTTTTTTATGCAAGCATTATTTGAACTTTTTTACCAATGTACCGGGATTATTACCGATACACGAGCTCTTGAAAAGGAATGCATGTTTGTATGCCTCAAGGGAGACCGATTTGATGCCAATGAATTTGCGGAAAAAGCCATAGATTCGGGTGCAAAACATGTTATTTCCTCCGACGTCTCCAAATGCAACGGAATCAACATCCATTTTGTCGAAAACACGTTAATTTATCTGCAGCAACTTGCCCACTTTCACCGAAAAAAATCTAATATTCCTGTCATCGGAATTACCGGGAGCAACGGTAAAACAACGACCAAGGAATTGATAAATGCCGTTTTAAGTACCAGTAAAAAGGTCTTGTGCACCAAGGGCAATTTAAACAACCATATTGGGGTACCGCTGACCCTACTCCAACTGCGTCCAGAGCATGAAATCGCCATCGTTGAAATGGGCGCCAACCGTCCAGGAGACATTGCCGAATTATGCGACATC
>JBJTXE010000261.1:0-14032 GCA_046082075.1 Bacteroidota bacterium | reverse complement strand
GTTCGTGATACCTATTAAATAGCAAGGTAAAATTGGAATAGGTTGGACAAAAGCGTATCTTTGCACCCTTAAATTTTATTAACTAATTAAGAACCTTATGAATTCTTACGAAACTGTTTTCATTTTAACTCCCGTTTTGTCTGAGGATCAGGCAAAGGAAGCAGTGCAGAAATTCGAAGGCGACATCAAAGGCATGGGTGCCAAGATTAAGCATTCGGAAAACTGGGGTCTGCGCAAAATGGCTTATCCAATCCAAAAAAAATCCACCGGATTTTACTATTTGATTGAATTTGAAGCCGCCGGATCTGTAATAGCAGATTATGAATTAATAATGAAGCGCGATGAGCGCGTGCTTCGTTTTTTAACCGTGCGCATGGACGCTGACCATGTGGCATATGCTGAAAAACGTCGTTCTAAACTCGCTGTTAATTAATCCATTAACCCATTAATAAAAAACACTATGTCAAACGATATTCGATACTTGAACCCGGTAGCAATTGAGATTACCAAATCGAAATACTGCCGCTTTAAAAAATCTGGAATTAAATTTTTAGATTACAAGGACGCCAATTACCTTTTAAAATTGGTTAACGAACAAGGTAAAATTCTTCCACGACGCTTAACTGGCACTTCCGCTAAATTTCAGGGAAGGGTCAATAAAGCCATCAAACGCGCACGTCATTTGGCGCTTATGCCGTATGTTGGCGACATGTTGAAATAACCTTTAAAACGACACAATCATGGAAGTAATTTTAATAAAAAATGTAGATAAACTCGGTTATGCCAACGAGGTAGTAACCGTGAAACCGGGATACGGAAGAAATTTCTTAATTCCCCAAGGATATGCCGTACTCGCCACGGCAGGTGCCAAGAAAGCGCATGCGGAAATGGTACGTCAAATGGCTCACAAAGAAACCAAATTGCAAGCAGAGGCTCAAGCCGTTGCCGAAAAATTAGCAGCAAGCCATGTATCCATCATCACAAAGGCCGGAGAAAATGGAAAAATATACGGATCCATCAACACGGTTCAATTAGCCGATGCACTCGGCAAAGCTGGATTCAGCATTGATCGCAAATCGTTAAAAATTAAAGATGAACCGATTCGTGAATTGGGAACGTTCACTGCCGAAGCGAATTTATTCAAAGGCGTGAAGCAATCGTTCGAATTCGATGTTGTTGCGGAATAATTAAAGATCATAATCGTATGGAAACCTCTTCTCATAAGAAGAGGTTTTTTTATGCTATGGCTTAATTTCTTGCATCGCCAAAGCTCCGAAATCATTGTTATGCCATGCTTTATGAATTCGGTGGTTTTTAATCCACAAGAAGGTTGGGAAACTCCCTTCGGTTACAGGCAACAGTTGCTTCTGTTGTAAGGCGCTTCGGCAAATTATTTTGTGCGTTAATAACTTGTCATACGCCGCAACATCCAGGGAATCCGTTCCAAGCACCCAATATTGGGTTTGAACCGGGAAATTATGGTGGATCGAATTCATTAATTTGGTGGATTCCGAACAATACTTGCATCCTGGCAGCGCAACGACTACGATACCCGATTCGAACGGAAACACCATCGAGCTTTTAGGGTGATAGCCTAAAGACATGACATCGCCCTGGTAAATTGGGAAAAAAGAAAAATAGAGGGTAAGAGGCAAAATTGCCAATACCGTGGATAGGCCAGTATTCACCAAGCGATGAATTCCCCTACTTTGTAATTTTCGGAATAAGACCATCGCAAAAGCAAGCCCTATGGAGGTGAATAAAAAATATGGCAAAAACTTCGAAAGCACGAAGGACGCTCCCAATTTTAGGAGTAAAAGTTCTAAAGCATTCATCTTCTATCAAAAAAAAAGGGAGACTAAGCTCCCTGTAAATCGATTAAATCCAATTACTGGATAGAACAATCTTTAACTACCCCAAGGATGTTTCCATCGTTGTTGTCACAGGTGGCGGTTGCATTTTTTTTCGTATCATTAATCGTGATTGTCGATACTGTTTGGCCATCTATTTTGCATGCACAAGTGTAGTCTTTTTTGCAGGAAGCTAAAAGGAAAAGACCTAAACCGAATACTAAAAGTGCCTTTTTCATACGTTGAATTTTTAAAAGTTGCTCAAAGATATCAATAATTCGACTTCTCATTTAATCTCCTTATGATTTTTAACACCTTTAGATCGACCGTATTGAAAATACCAAGCGAGGGTTGCCGAGGGGATTAAATCCGTGAAGGGAAAAAGTTCTTCGATGAAGGTAAAACTGGCCCAGGATAATTTCTTCCCAAACAGCAAAAAAACCAACAGGGCGGACAGGGGCGCCCAAAATGCGTCGAATAACTCACCAAACGAAGGAATGAGATAGGACATCACACCGATTAAGTCAATAAGCACGGCAATTACCAATTTCAACGAGGACCGGCTTGAAGGAACATCTTGCGTATTCATTATCTGAAAGGGTTAGCACGAAAGTAAATAAAACGATGGTTACATCAACGTTGCATCAAGAATTTTATAAGAATTCCTTGAGCCTTGCAACAAGTTATTATTTTTGTAAAAAAAACAAGCATGGCAAATCAACTTCTTAAAGGTAAAAAAGGAATTATTTTCGGAGCGCTTAACGACCAATCCATCGCTTGGAAAGTGGCAGAACGTGCCCACGAAGAAGGTGCAGAATTTGTATTAACCAACGCACCTATAGCCATGCGGATGGGAGAAATCAACGGCTTGGCGGAAAAAACAGGAAGTAAAATTATTCCTGCTGATGCCACCAGTACGGAAGAGCTTGAAAATCTTGTGACGCAATCCATGGAAATTCTTGGGGGAAAAATCGATTTTGTATTGCACTCCATTGGCATGTCACCCAACGTGCGAAAAGGAAAGCACTACACGGAGAATAATTACCAATACTACCAGCAGACGATGGACGTTTCTGCTATGTCGCTGCACAAAACGTTAGCAACATTTTACAAGCACGACGCTATGAATGAATGGGGATCGGTGGTCGCGCTTACGTATATCGCAGCACAACGTATTTTTCCAGATTATAACGACATGGCGGACGCAAAATCATTGCTAGAATCCATAGCGCGTTCATTTGGTTATCATTACGGTATTGCTAAAAAAGTGCGTGTCAATACGATTTCTCAGTCGCCGACCGTAACCACCGCAGGACAAGGAATCAAAGGATTTAACGAATTCATTAACTTCTCCGAACAGATGTCTCCTCTTGGAAACGCTCCAGCGGTAGCGTGTGCCGATTATTGCATCTCCATGTTTTCTGACCTAACCCGTTATGTTACCATGCAGAATCTATTCCACGATGGCGGATTCTCGAATACCGGGGTAACGCAACAAGTCATTGAACGGTTTGGCAAGGAATAGCTCAAATTAAATGATAAAAAAGGGGGCGCTTGCCCCTTTTTTCGTTCAAGCACCTTACTTTTTATCCAACAACTTGGTAAAATCCAATTGGTACACCATGCTGATCCATAAACTGTGATTTCGCTCCATATCCTTGGCATTGGTTTTAATCACGAATTGGTTTAAATACCCCAACTGAATATTCGTGCGTGCATTAAATCTCCAACCCAGTGCAGCAATGAATCGATTCTGATCGATGGGATTTTTTGCAATGCCCTTACCTACACCAACAAATAATTCATTGTTCACATTCAGAAACAAGGTATTATCCAACATTTCCTCTCGGCTTAGTGGAACCATGACCATAGCCCTGTAGCGAATTCGATTTCGGAAAACTGGGTCAACCTCTACCACTTCACCCGAACTATTTTTAGCGTATTGATCGATAAAACGCTGTTCTACCCGATAACGGTGTTGAAACTCAAAGCGTCCTACCTGATCTTTTAAATTGATTTGTTCGAAGATGCGGTGTTCATCAAATTCATGCAGAACGGGCTGATTTCCATAGGGAAAGGTTTTAATCCAACCATAACCCAGCATTACTGATACCTTCGGTTGAAGCACATACTCTAAGCCAAACCTCAATAACGATTGTTGCCAATGTTGGAAACCATCTGCTCTTCGCCATTGATATTCCGTCATAAGATTCAAGGTATTCGAAAGTTTATGGGTACCTGTGTAAACAGTCCAAGCATGGAATTGATTGCTAATGTTCTTTTGAGAAAATCCCATGGAGTACGAACCGATAAGAATTAACCCTACCAAATAAGATGCTTTCATTTTTTCAATTTTTTAGAGGCTAATGGATGGGTTGAATTTCCGGTATTCTCAAAACGATCCAGTCCAACAATTTCGAGTTTACCTCCTTCGGCGTGAAAATCATTTTCTAGGAGGTG
Organism: Bacteroidota bacterium; assembly: GCA_046082075.1. Taxonomy (GTDB): domain Bacteria; phylum Bacteroidota; class Bacteroidia; order Flavobacteriales_D; family Crocinitomicaceae; genus UBA952. Next base: position 9,722 of record JBJTXE010000261.1, on the reverse strand, counting down.
TAAAGTTTCCATTACCGAGTGATCGATGAATGAACATTCCTCCACGTTTAACGTCACGTGTTGGTTTAGACCAAGAGCTAGTATTTTCTTTTTGGTACTCATAAAATTCGAAAAAACGGCTGCACCTTTTAGATAGATGGTACGATCAGTGCTATGGCTAACCGATTTAATAAGATGCTTGAAGGATGTCCCTCGGGCCGCATGTAAAATCATTTTAAGCAGGATACCTGCAGCGATACCTATCAACAAATCGGTGGCTAGGGTTACCAAAATGGTAACCACGAAAATAGCCAGCTGATCGGTTCCAATTTTAAAAACATGTCCGAATTCCCTTGGGTGAGCAAGTTTCCACCCTACCCCAATCAGCATGGCGGCTAATGCAGCCTTGGGGATAAGATTGCTAAAATATACAGCTGTTAAAAGGAATAGAAGAATAAAAAAGCCATGAAAAAAATTGGACCATCGTGTCTTTCCTCCGTTGCTTACATTAGCAGAAGAACGAGCAACCTCGCAAATCATCGGTAAGCCACCTAAAATCCCTGCAACAACATTCCCTATTCCCACGGCAATTAAATCCTTGTTGTAATTAGATTTCCTTTTCCAAGGATCCATAAGATCAATCGCTTTTACGGTTAAAAGTGCCTCCAAGCTTCCTACCAAAGCAAACATAATGACGTACTTGACAAAGACCCCTAAATGGTTAAATCCTTCAAAGGACACATTAATACCCACGATATCCAATAATCCTTTATCAAAATTCAAAAGGGGTTGATATCCTTTTTTAATCACGGTACCTGCGGCATCCTTTACATCCGCAACATTGTGCACACCAAGAACCATTGCTAAGGGAATGGCTACAAGTAAAACCACCATAGCCGAAGGAATTTTCTTCAATGCCGGAATCGGTAACATAGGCCAACCGAATACAATTAACAAGCTAATTAATCCGAGGATTACCACCTCGCGGTGTTGGAAAAAATGGAGAAAACTGTTCTTCAACTCCGCGATTAATTCCAAGGGCTCCACCATCGGCTTACCCCCCTCAGTCATGGGATTGAATCCCAATAAAATATGAACTTGTTTGCTGATGATAATAATGCCAATGGCTGCAAGCATTCCGTGGACGGCAGAAAGCGGAAAAAAATCACTTAATTTCCCCAATTTCAAGACCCCAAAAAGCACTTGAAAAAATCCTGCGACAACAATTGCACCGAGGGCAAGTTGCCAACCAAACTGAGAAGCATCCGCACCTTTTGGGGCAAATTTTGCAAATTCAGCTACAGAACCCGCAACGATTACAATTAGTCCCGCAGCCGGCCCTTTAATAGTTAGGGACGACCCCGAAAAAAAACTCACGAGCACCCCTCCAACCATAGCGGTAATCAAACCATAAATGGGTGGAAAATCACTCGCCCCTGCGATTCCTAGCGATAGAGGCAAGGCTAATAAAAAGACTAAAAAACCTGAAATCATGTCGGAAGACCAGTTTTCTCGTAAACCGGCCAACCCTTCTTTTGGAAAATTTGTTTTCATAAAGTTCTGTGTAAAGTTATTAGAAAGAACGTTTCGATACCCCGTGATAATTTTTTATATGTGGGCCAAGGAAGATATCAAACTTAAAAATTAACGATTCATAAAAATTTGTTATTTTTTCTAAAGACTGAAGTAGCTATCTTTGTTGATGCAAATGACACAGAATACAAAAGCAACTAGCTATATTTCATTAGAAGATAGCTACGGTGCTCACAACTATCACCCCCTACCTATTGTCTTGGAGCGAGGCATGGGAGTCCATGTATGGGACGTCAATGGAAAACAATATTTTGACTTCCTTTCGGCTTATTCAGCCGTAAATCAAGGACATTGCCATCCAAGAATTATATCGGCACTTGTTCAACAAGCCTCAAAACTTACCCTAACGTCACGTGCTTTTCACAACAACTTGCTCGGACCTTTCGAGGCATTCATGCACGAGCAATTCGGTTTTGATAAATTTCTCCCCATGAATACGGGAGCAGAAGCTGTAGAAACCGCCATAAAACTTGCTCGAAAATGGGCCTATGAAGTTAAAGGTATTCCCGAAAATGAAGGAAATATTGTGGTTTGTGATGGGAACTTTCACGGAAGAACCACTACCATTATTTCGTTCTCATCCCATCAAGATTCTAAAAAGAACTTTGGTCCTTACACGCCTGGATTTATAAGCATTCCATACAATGATTTAATCGCCCTTCGTAACGCGCTATTTCAAAAAAACACGATTGGAATACTGGTGGAACCCATTCAAGGTGAAGCGGGTGTAGTTGTTCCAAACGAAGATTACCTCCGATCCATTCGCCAAATTTGCACGGAAACAAACACCTTGTTCATGGCCGATGAAATCCAAACCGGGTTGGGAAGAACTGGAAGTATGCTTGCGGTATGTGGTAACTGCTCATGCCCTAACCGTTGTGAACGGCAAGAAACATACCAGCGACCTGACATACTCATTCTTGGTAAGGCATTGGGTGGCGGGGTTTATCCGGTTTCGGGTGTGTGCGCTGACAACCGCATTATGAACGTGATAAAACCCGGTCAACACGGATCAACGTTTGGAGGAAATCCTCTAGCCGCAACGGTTGCACAGGAATCTCTAAAAGTACTTACAGAAGACAACCTCATGGTTAATGCACGCAAAATGGGGATTAAATTCCGGGAAGCCCTTCAAAAAATGGCAGATAAAAAGGGCCTTTTTTCGCTGGTTCGAGGTAAAGGTCTTCTGAATGCCGTGGTCATTAATGATGCCCCTGAAAGCGATACTGCCTTGAATTTTTGCATGAAATTAGCAGATAATGGTTTGTTAGCGAAACCAACCCATGGCAACATTATTCGATTCGCACCACCACTGATCATCAGCGAGGACGAAATGGATCTTTGCATTGAAATCATCGAAAAAACATTTAACCAATTTAACCCATAACATTGGCACAAAAAATCAAATTTGGCACCGACGGATGGCGGGCAATTATTGCCCAAGAATTTACCGTTGAAAACGTAGCAAGAGTCACTGAAGCAACGGGCATATGGCTCAAAGAGCGCTTCGAAAATCCCTCTGTCGTTATAGGTCACGATTGCCGGTTCGGCGGTGAATTATTCATGCATACAGCGGCTGCCGTATTGGTTCAACAAGGCATTAGGGTATACATAGCTCAGGGATTCGTTTCCACACCAATGATTTCATTGGGTGCCCATAAACACGGATGTGAAATTGGAATAATCCTTACCGCAAGCCATAACCCTCCCTCGTATAACGGATTTAAACTAAAAGCTAAATTCGGAGGACCGCTTCAACCCGAAAAAATTAATGAAATTGAAGCCATTATCCCCGATGTGTGTACCATCGATTACACCAATTTTTCAATTGAAAACGCATTAACCATAGGACAAATCGAGGTCCTACCACTGGAAAAGGAGTACATTGATCATGTCAAAGCCAGCTTCGATTTAACGGCAATTCAGCATTCAGGTTTACGCTTAATGTACGATGCCATGTACGGTGCGGGTCAACGGGTCATTCCTCAGGTACTTCCATCAACTACCTTACTGCATTGCGATCCCAATCCTTCGTTTATGGGCCAAGCGCCAGAACCCATCGGTAAGAACTTGCAAGAACTGGCTCAATACATTAAAACCCATCAAAACATAGACTGTGCATTGGCTACGGATGGAGACGCTGACCGCATCGGACTGTATGATAGCCACGGTGAATTCATTGACTCGCACCACATCATACTACTGTTGATTCATTACTTGGTTAAGTACAAAGGGATGACCGGAAAAGTGGCAATTGCTTTTAGCGTAACACCACGTGTTTACACGATGTGCGAACATTATGGACTGGAACACACCACGACAAAAATCGGGTTTAAGGACATCGCAGCCATCATGGTAAAAGAAGACGTACTTCTCGGCGGTGAAGAATCAGGGGGTATTGCGGTGAAAGGTCACATCCCAGAGCGCGACGGTATATGGATGGGATTAATTCTCTGGGAATTTATGGCGAAATCGGGAAAAACCCTGGATGAATTAATCGAGGAGGTTTATGAGATCGTTGGACCGTTTAAGTTTGAGAGAAATGACCTGCACATTACGGAAGCATTGAAGCAAAAAATCATAAATAATTGCCAGAACAACAGTTATAAATCCTTTGGAAAATATCAGATTAAAGAAGTTAAAACCACCGACGGATTCAAGTATTTCTTCGATGACGACCGATGGGTCATGATTCGACCTTCCGGAACTGAACCGGTGTTGCGAACCTACGCTGAAGCGCCGACCTTGGAAGAAGTACGGGAGATTCTTAAAGCCACAGAGGAAGCTATTTGTAGATAGCTTCAATAAGACGGTAGGATGTTAATCCATTAAGACTTTAAGCCTGTAAGATGTTAAGAGAATACCGAATTCACAGGTCCTAACATCCTGAAGTCCTAACATCCTTTAGTCCTTACTTCTACCCCAAGGCCACGTCCAAGACCATCATAACCACAAAGCCGACAATGAACCCAAGTACCGCAAGATCGGTGTATTTATCGCGCTGCGTTTCGGGGATAACTTCTTCCACCACGACAAATATCATGGCACCTGCTGCGAAAGCCAGGGCAAATGGTAAAATGGGTTGAATATAAATAACCGCCAAGGCACCAATCACACCAGCAATGGGTTCAACAATGGCTGAAAGTTGACCGTACCAAAATGCTTTAAACCGGCTAGCACCGGCTCGCCGTAAGGGCATTGCAACGGCAAAGCCCTCCGGGAAATTCTGAATAGCAATCCCTAAGGCCAATGCCACAGCTGCACCTATCGTCGCACCACCCAAACCGTTGGCAGCTGCGCCAAACAATACACCAACCGCTAAACCTTCGGGGATGTTATGAAGCGTGATAGCAAGCACGAGTAACGTAGTTTTATGCAGTTGCGTCTTTACTCCCTCGGATTCATTTTCGTTAAAGTTAATGTGCAAATGGGGCATTTTTTTGTCTAAAAAATACAGAAATAAAGCGCCAACTAAGAACCCCACAGCTGCTGGCATCCATGGCATCGAAGGATACAACGTTTCCGACAGTTCAATGGATGGATTGAGCAGGGACCAAAAACTCGCAGCAACCATGACCCCTCCCGTAAAACCTAACATGGCATCTAAAACACCTCGGTGCATTGTTTTAAAGAAAAAAACTAAAGAGGCACCTGCGGCGGTTACCAACCATGTAAAAACGGTTGCCCATAAAGCAGCCCAAACAGGATGAATAGTACTTATAAAACCAACGATTTCTTTCATATAGGCAAAAATACCACAGATTTGTTTAACCCAAAGGATTTTACTACCTTTGAGAAGCTATTGAAGTTCTATGAAACAAATTTTTCTCCTAGTCCTAGTTACTTTCACGCTCCTTTTGAACGGATGCAATCGTAAAAACGAAACCATACTTAGGGTTTATGTTGGATACAACGGTCAACCGAAACTCAGCGCCAAGGTAGTGATTGACGGGGTTACGCAAAATGCACCTTATTCGCCCTTTGTAATAACGGAATATACCGACGTAAATGGCTTGGCAGAATTTAATCTCCAAGATTATATTAAGCCAGGATCCTATGGAGGAAGCACGGTGGACTGTACGGTTTATTTGATTAAAAACTCACCGCAGAGCGATACAATTAAAACCATTTTCGTCGAAGGTTTCAAAACAACGAAACAAGAATTTCTTTTTTAGAATAAGCCCTATAAGCCATACTGCTAACCATTCGTTTTTCGTACCTTTGCGCCAATTAATACCATGGACAAGAAGGCAACAACCCGTAAAGACGACTATTCAAAGTGGTACAATGACCTTGTACACAACGCTGATTTAGCCGAACATTCCGATGTTAAAGGCTGTATGGTCATTAAGCCTTACGGTTATGCTATATGGGAGAACATGCGCGATGTGTTGGATAGGATGTTCAAAGAGACCGGACATTCAAACGCGTACTTCCCCTTATTCATCCCTAAGTCATACCTGAGCAAAGAGGCCAGCCATGTCGAAGGATTCGCCAAAGAATGTGCTGTGGTAACGCACTACCGTCTGAAAGCCACTGCCGACGGTAAAGGCGTGGAGGTGGACCCTGAGGCGAAATTGCAAGAAGAATTGATTGTTCGTCCAACCTCTGAAACCATTATTTGGAATTCTTACCGGAATTGGATTCAATCCTATCGTGACCTTCCTATTTTGATCAACCAATGGGCGAACGTTGTGCGATGGGAAATGCGTACCCGCTTGTTTTTACGAACCGCAGAATTCCTGTGGCAAGAAGGTCACACGGCCCATGCAACGAAAGAAGAAGCCATAGCCGAAACCGAACAAATGCTGCGGGTTTATGCGGACTTTGCCGAAAACTACATGGCCATGCCGGTAATATTGGGAAGGAAAACACCAAGTGAGCGATTCGCCGGCGCCGATGATACCTTGTGCATTGAGGCCATGATGCAAGACGGAAAGGCACTTCAAGCAGGAACATCCCATTTTTTAGGCCAAAACTTCGCTAAAGCATTTGAGGTTAAGTTTGCGGATAAAAGCGGAAAATTAGATTACGTTTGGGCTACATCATGGGGCGTTTCTACGCGATTGATGGGAGCCTTGGTCATGACCCATTCCGACGATGAAGGATTGGTATTGCCCCCAAAACTTGCTCCTATTCAAGTGGTTGCCGTTCCCATTTATAAAACAGAGGAGGAATTCCAACGCATTGAAGAGAAGTTTATAGCCCTTGGAAAAGAACTGAAAACCAAAGGCATTCGATTCAAATTCGACGGTGACGACAACAAGCGTCCTGGTTGGAAATTCAACGAATATGAGGTAAAAGGAGTTCCGATTCGCTTGGCAATGGGTCCGCGAGACTTAGAAAATGGTTTGGTGGAATTGGCAAGAAGGGACACGAAAGAAAAATCCAGCATTTCGTTTGAAACAGCCTCAGCAACGGTGGAGCAATTGATATTAGATATTCAATCGAATCTTTTGGAACGTTCCAAATTGCATCGAGCTCATAACATGTTCGAAGTGGATACGTACGAAGAATTCAAGCAGCGCATTGATGAGGGAGGCTTTTTCCTTGCCCACTGGGACGGAACGGAAGCGACCGAAGAATTAGTGAAAAATGAAACCAAGGCTACGATTCGCTGCATTCCTTTTACCGAGCATCCCGTACCAGGGAAATGCATGGTGACAGGCCAACCATCGGCTCAAAGGGTAATTTTCGCGAAAGCATACTAAGTTGGGCGAATTTCGATTCAAACATTTCACGCTGTTTCATAACCAAGATTCGTTTTCCATTGGAACCGATGCCATGGTGTTGGGTGCCTTGGTACAAGGTCAAGATATAGGGAGAATTCTAGATGCTGGAGCTGGTTCTGGGGTCCTTGGCTTAATGGCAGCACAAACTTTCCCCCTAAGCCATGTGGATTGTGTTGAAATCGATGAGAAAGCCTTTCTCGAATGCCAAGAGAACCTTCGGAAAAGCCCGTTTCATGGACGCATACATGCCATTCATTCGAACCTGTTGGACTTTCATCCCAAAGAATTATACGCCACGATAATTACCAACCCACCCTATTATGTCTCGGATAATTTTTCGACGCCACGAAACCAGCGCGAGAAACACCTGAGCACCGAAGAAATTAAATCTTGGTTCATGCATTGTTCTCAACTGCTTGCACCGCAGGGAACGCTTTGGTTCATTGTTCCATCTTCCATAAAGGAAGCCATTGAGTAGATCATTGAAGCCTTGAAAATGCATATTCATCGCGAAATTCAAGTACAAAACCAGCACGGTGTACCCGTGAGAATAGTTATCGAAATCACCCAACAAGATGTTGCCAAAGAGTCCTCCATTCTTAAACTTCGAAACGCGGATGGAACCTATAGCAACGAGTACATTGATCTTACTGCTGAATTCCATGCCACACCTCTCCAAAAGCAACTTAAGTTACACGAAACCTGAACCGTATCCTTTGTTACCAACAATGTAGATCAAGGTGAAGGACTACTAAACCGCTCGTTGCAGTTTGAATTCCGAGGACTTATGGAAGGTAATCTTCGGGTAATCTTGCTCGGCCATGGAGAGTAAAAACGGCGTTTCGGCTAAGAACACCCAATTCTCGTCTTTATCTAAGGCCATATGATTGGACTTGGCGCGCTGAAAACGCAGCAATTCTTCCTCATCTTCCGTGGTTAACCAACAGGCTTTGAAATAATTCCTTGGAACGAATCGGCAATTGGCGCCGTATTCGTGAATTAGACGGTAGTTGATTACCTCAAATTGAAGCTGTCCAACGGTACCTACTATTTTTCGATTGCCCGGTTGCTGAATGAATAATTGCGCGACCCCTTCGTCGATGAGCTGACGAATTCCTTTATCCAACTGCTTAGATTTCATGGGATCTAGGTTTTCCAATTCCTGAAAAATCTCGGGTGAGAAACTTGGAATGCCTTGGTACATCATTTTCTCCCCTTCGGTTAGGGTATCCCCAATTTTGAAGTTTCCAGAGTCGTAAAGACCTACTACATCTCCCGGAAATGCCTCATCAATAACGCTTTTATCTTGAGCCATAAAAGAGGTTGGGTTGGGAAACTTCATTTTTTTGTCGGACCGGACATGATAATAAAACTGATTCCGTTCAAACTTCCCCGAAACAATGCGCAAAAAGGCAATCCGGTCTCGGTGTTTGGGATCCAAGTTGGCGTGAATTTTAAACACAAATCCGCTGAATTTATCCTCTTCGGGCTTAATAAATCGAAGGTCGGTTTCTCGTCCTCGCGGCGAAGGAGAAATTTCACAGAAGGTGTCCAACAGTTCTTTCACCCCAAAATTATTCACGGCCGAACCGAAGAACACGGGCGCCATATCACCTGCCAAATACGTGTCGCGGTCAAAAGGATCGTAAACGCCTTCCACCATGGCCAATTCTTCACGCAATTCCATGGCCGGTGCTTCTCCTAAAATCTCCTCCAATTCAGGGTCGTTTAGGTCTTCAAATGAGACTACTTCCTCGGAAATTTTGGTTTTGTTCGCAGCGAAAAGGTTCAACCCTCGGTGGTAGATATTATAAACCCCTTGAAAGCGATCTCCCATTCCAATGGGCCACGTAAGCGGACGCACTTTAATAGAAAGGGTTTTTTCGAGTTCATCCAAAAGATCGAAGGCTTCTTTTCCGTCGCGGTCCAACTTATTGATGAAAATAATCACAGGAGTTTTGCGCATGCGGCAAACCTCCATTAAACGTTCGGTTTGCTCCTCCACCCCATTGGCGCAATCAATCACTAAAATGACCGAGTCGACGGCCGTCAAGGTTCGAAAGGTGTCTTCGGCGAAATCCTTGTGACCAGGGGTATCTAAAATGTTGATTTGCTTTTGGTTGTATTCAAAGGCCATCACGGAAGTAGCAACGGAAATTCCTCGTTGCTTCTCGATTTCCATGAAATCCGAAGTGGCCGTTTTTTTGATTTTATTGTTCTTCACCGCACCCGCCGTTTGTATGGCTCCCCCGAACAGCAATAATTTTTCGGTCAACGTAGTTTTACCCGCATCCGGGTGGGAGATGATGCCGAAGGTTCGGCGTTTTTCCGTGGATTCTTGATTCTTCATAGGGCATAAAAAAGACCACACTCGGGTGGTCTTTGGCAAAAGTTATTACGAAAATTAAAAAATCTCAG
>JBJTXE010000260.1:0-3496 GCA_046082075.1 Bacteroidota bacterium | reverse complement strand
GAATGGCAAAACAAACGTAATCATCCATCTGCGAAGTAGCATTAGAAATATAATTCGGCATTTTCACCGTCAAATCTCCATTGCCTAGTATACTACCAACATTATATACAGGTGGCGGGGGTGTTTGTGCCGCATTGCCCTCCGGAAAACCGTTATTTAACCAATTGAACAAAGTGGTTTTCTCGGCTGCAGTTAAAGCGCGGTCGTGCAAGTATTGTTGGTAATTATTGTCCGGCGGCCATGGGGGCATTTGATGCGTAGCTCCCGGAGAAATGGCCGCATAAATTGCGGCTGCCATGGGAGAAGCATCTTGATAGGTCATTAAAGGGAAGGGCGCTATTCCTCCCGTATGGTGGCACGAAGTGCATTTATTATAAAAAATTTGGGCAACGTCGTTACTCCATGTTTGGGCCATTGCATTGAAGCCCGCAACAAAAAAAACAAGAACAAAGAAATAATTTTTCATGTTAATAGTTTTTAGAAAGAATGCCTTTTCTCTTAAAAGGTTGTTTTGGTCGGGTTAATGAATCACCCATTGTTTAACCCCAACGGAGCCGTTTTCTAACTGAAAACGCACCCAATAAGTGCCTTTGTGAAGGTTGTCGATTTCGAGGGCTTTCTCCTTAAAAAGACCTGTAAAGCTGTATATTTTCCTGCCCATTGCGTCGTAAACATTTAATTGATTCACTGCATTTTCGGAGATAAAAACGGAGTTGCCGTTACTGGGGTTTGGATAAATGTTGACGCGCTCGGACACCAATTCTTCCTCAATGCCGGCGATGCATGTTTCATTCGCGGGAGTGCCGTCACAATACGTTGAGGCATACAATATCGCTTGTTGAAGCGGGGCACTCGCAATTTGCAAAGGAGCTTCATTGCAGCCTAATTGCTGTACCATAAAGTCTCGGATAAAACGCTCCGTGGTGTCCATGTAGGCAGCATTACCAATGTAAGGGCAATGGCCGGCGCCCGTAAAGGTGTAAAAATTACTGGAAACGTTAACCGCACATGCTCTTTCGTGAAGCATTCTGCTGCCGTCTAAGTACATCAATGCCGTTCCGGGATTCACGACACCTCGGTTGTACTTAACCGTACCATCCGCCGTGCCATGAATAGAAACCATGGGCACATCTCCCGACTCCAACCAAACATATTTTGCCAATGCACCACACATATTAATAACACCTTTCACATCGGATGAGTAACCTGGATTTCCGCTCGAGCCTTCCAGCCCGCCCAATTGATTGATGGTGTTTTGGTTTAAGTAGCCTGATATTTCGCATTCATTGTTCAAGTAGGCAACATGTAATGATGTTATTGCACCGGCAGAACTCCCGCCAATATAAATTCGGTTTGTATCAATATGATAGGTGTCCGTAGTTTGTTTGTCTTTGTAGAAAAAACGAATAGCAGCCTTCAAGTCTTGAACAGCCCTTACAACCGCCTTCACAGCATTTGCCGAATCAATGGGAAAAAACCCAAGGCGGTAATCCACAGAGGCACAAGCGTAACCTTTGAGGGCAAACCGCTGGGATAAAGCCGTCATATCAGGATCCGTTTTAGAGCCGCCTAAAAAGCTGCCTCCATGCACCCACAGGATTAATGGTCGGTTGACCTCATTATCCCCCGTTGGCTCGTAAAAATCCAATTTAAGTGAAGTGGTAGAACCGGAAAAGGAAGTATTAGAACCATAGGTAATGTTGCTCGTTAAGGTGTAATTTGGAAACACCGCTGAGGCGTATCGACCATTTAGGCAAGGCTGAGCTAGACCTTTTAAAGCAAAAACTGCAAGGAAAACGAAAATGTTAAATTGTTTCATGGGATAAATTTAAGGAAATAAAACTGCATTGTAGTGCAAGGCGTTGATTAAAGGGATATTAGATTTGAACGAATGGTTGATTGACTTAATGAATTCATTGGCCAAAAGGGCATTACCTCTTGGATTCAAGTGGATGCCATCCAAGGAAAAAACACCTCCGGAAACAAATTTCGCCGATAAGGTAACGCCGTTAAACGCAAATCCAGAAGGCAACTTGCTGTACAAGTTTTGAGTTTCCACCAGTGCAAATCCGTACGTAATTGCTTTCTGACGAATGATAGCATTGAACTGATCGATTCGTGTTTGAATTTCATTAAGTTCATCCAAGGTCAGAACGAATTCATTTCGAAAGGGAAAAACCGACCCCATTTGATAACATTTCACCGAATCTAAAGGAGCGGAAAGCAGAATTTTCTCCCCGGGAAGTGCCGGACGAACGCCAAACATACCGGCGTTGGGGTCAGCAATCATGAAGGGGTTTTCTCCAACCACAAATGAAAAGCCTAAGGGGTTGTAAATTTGATTTAAAGAAGCTGCTTTGTCAGCGTCCAATTTTAATCCATTGTAGGGAATGGTATTAAAAAATGGCCATTCAGCTACGTTAGGAATCGTTGCTATTACTGCCTTCACGTTTTGAGCATACAACTGTTCACACAATTGCACTAAGGATTCTTCAAAGCCTACCCCCGGAAATCCCGCAATCGGCGACATTGGATTGGCGGTTGCGCCACTTTTTGCATAGGGAAGCACGTCTTCTATTCCGATATAAATGGAACAAAATGAAGGATAACCATTTTCGAAAAGATTGTCTTGATAGGTACTGAAGGTCCCGGAACCAGGAAAGTTATATTGGTCTTTTGAAAGACGGGCAAAGAAAGGATTGTGCTGGGGCAAGTTGATCATGCCCAAGAACGTCGAAACCAAATCGATCATTCGCAATCCTGGAACACCAAAATTTGAAAACTTTCTGTTGGGATCATACACACTCGTTGAAAAGGAATTTATTTCCCCTTGCGGACTAATCCTAAGCGGCGACAGAGACGTAACGTTCTGACAATCGGTTTTGTATCCGAGAAACAACTTTGCTTGTCCGCTCCAATTCGCACCAATGTTTCCATTATCCATCCAGGGAATGGATGCCTCCTGCGCCCCAACCAAGGATAATTGGCGCTGAAAAAGCGTACCAAAGGAATTTTCTTGTCCTGTTCGGTACAGGGCATCGTCCATGTAACCCGCTGTGTGCCCATCTCCAATCGCCATGAATTTTGAGAAATCCGCCTCTCCGGAATTATATGCGTTTTCGGGTGCTTTGGGTTTACACGCAAGGAGCAACATTAGGAAAGCAAAGAAGGATATCTGCCGCATAAGATTTACCATTTATAATTTATCCCAAGACCCGGAGCAAAGGCAATGGTGGTGAAGGTTCCGCTTAATCCTGTTTCGAGGTTGGTGGCTGCCCGCTGAAATCTAGTAGCATAAATAGACGCATCAATACTGAAATGCTCCGAAAAAACATAGGATAATCCTGCCGTTCCATACCAACGGTTGGCATCCGGTGTTTCAGGCGTAACGTACCCATTTTGAACAGGAGATAAACCAAATCCTCCTCCAATCCTGGCGGTTAGCCTTTCCCCAGACTCTTTGGAAATGGCAACGTATTGCAGCCCGGCGCGAAAG
>JBJTXE010000259.1:0-2712 GCA_046082075.1 Bacteroidota bacterium | reverse complement strand
CTTGGTTTCCAATCCACGGTGAGTGCTCCTGTGGGGAAACTTCGCCAATCGGTTTCGTTCGGTTACGATAAGAGCAACGGATATTGGTATAATTCAGACCACACAAACCAACAAGTATTTTACGATGCAGCGCTGCCTATAGGAAAAAAACAGGAGCTGAAAGCATTGCTCGGATATTCGGACCGAGCCTTTGGCGCCAACGGATATTATACCCCTTCATTTCCGGATCAATGGGAATCTACGCAAATGGCGATAGCAGGCCTTTCGCATCAAGCGGTTATGGACAAAGTTACCTTGCTTACCAAAGCATCCTTGCGCACCCACCGAGACGAGTTTCGCTTAAAACGCTTTGATCCTGCTTTTTACACGAATAAGCATTGGTCTGAGGTGATTACCATCGAGGAAACAGGCAAATGGGTTTCCAAGTTAGGTACCACAGGTTTTGGAGGCGAATGGCGTTTGGAAGGGTTGAACAGCACCAACCTCGGGGAGCGGGAACGAACCTACGTTTCAGGCTTTGTAGATCATACCCTAAAGTTGATGGAGAATAAGCTAATATTGGTCGGCAATGTTCACTACTTTAACCTGTACATGAATGGCAATACCTACCAAAAATTCTTGCCCGGGTTCGAGGCAGCCTACGTGCCGTTCCCTTCGCTGAGGATTTATGGAAATATTGGTCAAAGCTACCGTGCCCCAACGTATACGGAATTGTTTTATCAGGATTTTTCCAATGTGGGTAATGCGAATCTTCAACCTGAATACGCGACCAATATGGAGCTAGGGGCCAGTTATTCAACTACTTGGGGCCAGGCGGTAAGCGGTAGTAGGGACTCTTGGAAATCAAAACTTACCATAGACGCTTCGGTTTATCGAAGAAATACCAATAATATGATTGATTGGGTTCGAAATGCCACGACCGATCCTTGGATGCCAGTAAATTTATCCAATGTTATTTTTACAGGGGTAGAATCCAACATCAACTACCGATGGAACGGTGATGGAAAATTCATGGTACGGGAAGTTTCCGTCGGATACAATTACACCGATGCCAGCCATCAATTTGCAGATCCCTCACAAGTGACTCAGTCTCGCTATGCTTTCTCTGGTCTACGCAACCAATTGGTCGGAAGAATTACCGCGAATTTAACCCGATGGGTAACTGTTAGCGTTGCATATCGTGGGGTGGACCGTGTTGGGGGGAATGCCTATTCCTTGCTGGATGCCAAAATTGCTGTGAATCCAAGCAGAAGTGTTACCGTTTTTGTTGAAGGGAATAACCTTGCGAATACCCAATACGTGGAAGCAGGTTATGTTCAAATGCCAGGCCGTTGGTTCAAAGCTGGATTGCAAATTAAAATGCTGGATTAATTCGAAAGTAAAGCTCGGTACGTATTAGTTCTCAGGGCATTGTAGAATTTCATGCCCGTCTTTTGAACTATTGCTTTCTATTTTTGTTTAACTATTAAACGAAAAGATGAAACAAGTTGGATTAAATGGTTCTGCGCATTTCTTGGAGGTATTGATTGATGAAATGGGGGATGAGCATGTGAGTACGTCGGCAGACACGCCTTTGCGGGAGGATGCTTTTGTGCTAAGCGATGAGGAGAAAATAGACCGAATCGCAGTGCATTTCGCCGAAATTATGGATTTGTTGGGGCTGGATAGAAACGACGATAGCCTCAGTGGAACTCCTAAAAGGGTTGCGAAAATGTACGTGAAAGAAATTTTTAGTGGACTGAATCCAGCAAATTTCCCCGATATCAAATTGTTCGACAATAAGTACAACTATCAGCAAATGTTGGTAGAAAAGAACATCCTTTTTTATTCGAATTGCGAACACCATTTTGTACCCATTATCGGAAAGGCACACGTTGCGTACATTTCTTCTGGTAAAGTCATTGGCTTGTCCAAGATTAATCGAATTGTACAGCATTTCGCCAAACGTCCACAGGTTCAAGAGCGGCTAACCGTTCAAATCGCTGAGGCCATGAAGAAGGTCATGGAAACGGAAGACGTTGCGGTGGTCATCGATGCCACCCACCTTTGTGTTTCTTCTAGAGGAGTAAAAGACGTCAATAGCAGCACTGTTACATCGTACTTTTCGGGGCAATTTGAAAAGGAAGACAAACGCAATGAATTCCTCAAATACTTAGAATTATAAGGACCTCCAATTGCTTGATTCATGAACCAATTCGGTTCATGTGAATCCCTAAACGTCACCAACGGATAGTTTTCATTGAAAAATTCGTGATTTAAAAACTCTTGTCCTTGATGCATCGTACAGAAAACCCGAATTCCTCGTAATAAGGGAAAACGTCTATTCCGTAATGAGGAGTATACGATAGACAATACGCCTCAAAATCAGGGTAATCGTTGGCGCTCCAAAACCAGGCCTCCTTATTCAGATGATAAAAAATATCAACTCCCGCTTCTTGAAACCTTCCTCCTGCTAAGCAGAAGTTAAAATCATTAAATGCCTCTTCATTCAATGGTGCATTTTGTTTCCAAAGATAATCCTCTTCCATAGGTTCCCCAGAAAATTTGAAGCCTGTAAAGGCGAAAAGGGTATCCCACTCTGAAAGTCTTGGCACATGAAAACCTTTTGGAGCTAAACCTCGAGGGTCATTCACAGCGTGCCAATTATATATTTTTCCTAGAACTTTTCCGCTATCGGTTGCATTTTCATAATAGCACCATGCCGGAGTTTTG
>JBJTXE010000258.1:0-2644 GCA_046082075.1 Bacteroidota bacterium | reverse complement strand
GGTTAAATTCACCAAAGGATTGATATTTATGGATTCGCTGCCATTGCATTAATCAGCAATTTGCTTTTGTTGATCATGTACCGTTTGAGTAAGAAGAAGGTTGTCAATTGGCTTTGGAACCGGGGTGAAGCGGATTACAGAATCCATGCCTACGTGAACTATAAAGACTTGGATTCAGGGGTGAATATCATACGCATTAAATTTGGTAAATACCAGGAGGAATTGGAATTCTACCGAGCGAAGTAATACGCCCCTCCGAACTGCATCTTAAGGCTTCAATTTTGAAAGAAATAGATCACCCTCTTACCGTAACATGAATGCAACCCGACTCAGTGCACAGCAGTAATTTGCCCTCAGCTTGCATTTCTTGCAAGACTTTTTCCAAAGCTTTCAGACCGGGACGGCAATCGTTGTTAGGACTAACGATTTGATAAATATCAAAGGCAACCCCGTAGGAATGAGGTGAGTGGTCCTTGGTGCAAGCCGTCGGGTATTTCTCGCAAATGGCCACTTGTTCCACTTGAGTTCGTGTTACCGAACTTACTACGAAATAGCTCATTTTCACCTCAGGTTGCTTAATGTTCTCACGAAACCTTTGACCAAGTTCATACAGACGTTTTCTTGCTATGGCGGTTAGATAGGCTTTACTGTAATCGAGTTTGGCAATCGCGAACCCTTCTTCTTCTTCGAGCGGTAAGAGTTTACCTCTATGGATCCATTTCTCCCTTGTTTTCTCGTTCACAAGGTACATTCCGTTCGTGATTCTTTTGGCGGTGGGTTTGTGCATGGTTGTGAAATCATCTCTGTTCAAGGATAAAGAGCTCCAAGTGCAATCGCAAGTAGAGACGGGATGTCGCACCGGGTCTTTCAGGGAAAGCACTTTCTTAATTTCTCGTTTGATTCTAACGCGTTTCGGATAGGCAACAATCCCAATGAAAACCACTGCACCCCCTAGCAGTATTAGTGCGGTCATGAGTTTCATCGATTTTTTAAAAATACGGAAAGCCACGTACATGGTCAGGACCACCATGATTATCGAGGCAAAGGCAAGGAAGATTAGCGTTTTCGACATAGGGTATTCAATGTTAGGTTAATGATTGTTGGTTATTTCGTTACAGCGGTATAGTTCCCGATAATTGTTCGTCCAAGGTTTCACGGAGGAAAGCCTCTGATACTGCCTTGCAAAAGTCGTGGGATGCTACGTTCATTGATGCCAAAGTTATATCTTTGAACAAAAATAATAGCATGAATCCCAAAAAAGTAGTTTCGTATGTTTTCTCGTTGATTATTCTCTCCGTAATAGCGTTGTTAGCATTTCGGCCCATTATTAGTTTCTCCAACGGGGCGTTTCTCCTAACCCTTAGCACGGTTGCCAGCTTAATACTTATAGTGCATACTGCAGATAAGGAATACACAGCGAACTGGAAGAAAAGTCCTATTGTTTTATCGGCATCGGTTTTTGGCTTGTTGATCACCATGTGGTTGTTGAATTGGTTGCTACGATTCGATGTGTGGCAGGCGAGTTCTTATCAAACAGTATTGGGGGAAGTTCATAAGAATTCGTCCTTTGAAAAGGACATACATGAAGCGAAAAAAGAGCAAATGATTGTGTTTGACGAGTTGGTAGCTCGTACCATTGGGGAAAAGGTATTAGGTTCAGAAACTACCCTCGGTAGTCAGGCGGAACTGGGTACTTTTGTGCTACAAAACGTTGGAGGAAAATTTTATTGGGTTGCGCCTTTAGTGCATTCTGGTTTTTTTAAATATTGGTCCAATGCCGATGAAGGAACTCCAGGGTACGTGAAAGTTTCCGCCAACGATGACCAAGACGTGGAATTAGTGACGCAAGTGAAAGGTAAAAAACTTCATTTGGTATATCAAACTGGCTCATATTTCATGAAGAATTTATACAACTATCTGTATTTTCATGGCTACAGCACGTATAAAATTGATCAGCCTGAGTTTGAAATCGACGACGAAGGAAATCCGTTTTGGGTAATTCCCATTTCGAAAAAGCACTTTGCTTCCAAGGTATTGAATGTGGATAAATTATTGATTTTGAATCCCTCGAACGGAGCTATTAAAGAATATACTACGTCAAATGTACCCAAGTGGGTAGACCGTATTTATACTCCCGAAATTTTGGTGGATCAAGTGGATTGGTGGGGTGAATACGTTCACGGCTATTGGAATTTTGCTCACCGAGATATTATGGTTCCATCGGGCGAGATGGTCATGGTTTATGGTAAAGAGGGGCATTGCATGTGGTATCAGGGAATGACCTCCAAAGGACTGGATAATGCAACCGTTGGATTTTTACTCATTGATTCCAAGGATAAAAAGGTAAATTTCTACAAGCGGGTAGGGGCGACTGAAACAGCTGCCATGCAATCGGCGGAGGGGAAGGTGCAAGAAAAAGGATATACTGCGGGTCACCCAACGGCCTACAATATTTCAGGTCAACCAACCTATCTCGTTCCTTTACATGATAAGTCCAATTTGGTTAAATCCATCGCGCTGGTGAATATCCATGATTTTAATCACTTGACAGTGGCTACGAACCTTTCGGATGCTTTAAGGGATTATTCCATCCTCATGTCCGATGACGCCATGCGGAAATCAGGTAATTCGTTGTCCAAAAAAA
>JBJTXE010000257.1:0-2162 GCA_046082075.1 Bacteroidota bacterium | reverse complement strand
CCCCTAGATGTAAAAACTCGTTGGAGTATTTTGGCGCTTGCCCAAGAACCGAGATTACGGCCGTTAAAAATAATCCTCCCAATACTTGTTTCATATTCCAAAATGTTGAGCACTCTAACTTTAAAATCAGGAAAATATTGTTTCAAGCCTTCAACGACATAAAAATAAGATTTTTTTGAATTAATTTCGTTTCGAATGAATCAAACGAACCTAAAATTATTTAACCTTCCCAATTTTTTAACCGCTTCAAACCTCATTTGCGGTGTATTGTCCATTATTCTTGCTTTTTTCGGACGGTTGGAAATAAGTGCATTACTCATTATTTGTGCTATGATTTTCGATTTCTTCGATGGTTTTGTTGCCCGCAAACTCGGAATAAGTTCCCCGCTAGGTAAAGACCTTGATTCATTGGCAGACATGGTATCCTTTGGATTGGCCCCCGGAATACTCATGTTCATTACCATCGAGCTTAGGCTGAATGGAAACCTTGGTGCCACCTATATGAAATTTCATGATTTTCAATTATATGAGGCCAAGGATTGGCTGTGCTTTTGTGCGTTGAGCATTCCTTTCTTCTCCCTTTTTCGCCTTGCTAAATTCAATAATGACACCCGGCAGAGCGACCGATTTATTGGCATTCCTACCCCAACAAACACCCTATTCTTTCTTTTTTTTCCCTTATTGTATTGGCAAATCGGGATTCAAAACGCTAGCCCTTTAGAACCTTTGTATCCATGGGTTCTAGACCCTTTCGTCATGGCCTTCACATCGCTTTTCTTTCCACTATTGTTAATTTCTGAAATTCCTTTATTGTCGTTAAAAGTTAAAAGTTTTAGCCTCAAAGGTAACGTTTATCAATACCTGCTTGTGGTAATTTCGTTGATAACAATTTTGGTTGCAGGCATCTATGCACTGCCGATAATTGTAATTTTGTACCTGATATTATCCATTATTGAGAACAATACCCGAAAGCACCATGAAATTCAAAGCTGAAATTGACGTAATGCCACACGATGCGCTTTTAGATCCTCAGGGAAAAGCCGTCACACAAGCCATGGGCACCATTGGTTTGAACGAAATTCAAGACGTGCGTATTGGTCGCCATATACGACTCTTTGTTGACGCGAATGATGCAGCCATGGCGAAAGCGAAAGTAGAAGAAGCTTGTAAAAAAATGTTAGCGAATGCGATCATGGAATCGTATTCCTTTTCCATAGAAGCGGTATAAATTTGGCGGACACCATTTCAACCTTCCATTGCAGGACCAACTCCGTCAATGGTTCGTCCTATGCAATTACCACTCCGGAAGAATTACTGCATGCATTGGCTTCAGCCGACCATGCACATGCTTCGGGGATTTGGCAGAAGATTGAAATTCGCGAAGCCTTCTTCCCTTTGCTCATCAAGGAAATAGAGCGCAATAAAGCACCTTTACAAGAAGTGTATTGCGCAGAAACTAGCCTAAGTCCTGCACGATTTGAACGAGAATTCCAAAGGATGTTGCAGCAGATAACTTCTTATGCGCGAGAAGGAATTGCCTTGGCGAAGTGCACGGAAACTACGGCGCTTATTGACAAAACCTTAACCAAGAAATGGATGCCAGTTGGTCCGGTGGTGGTTTTTGGTGCCTCAAATTTCCCGTTAGCGTACGGAACCCTTGGAGGCGATACCATTGGCGCCTTGGCTGCCGGATGCCCTGTAATTGTCAAAGGACATCCCTTTCATGCAGGAACCAGTACCTTACTTTCAAAAGTAGTTTCCAACGTTCTAAATGACCTAAAACTTCCTGGAGGAGTTTTCAGTCATGTAATGGACGAAGGGTATTTGGCCGGTCAACAATTGATTATGGACGGAAGAATCAAAGCAGGTGCTTTTACGGGAAGCATGAACGGAGGAATGAGTTTATACCGATTAGCTCAACAAAGAAAAATCCCTGTTCCATTTTTTGCCGAAATGGGCAGTCTAAATCCGGTAATATGGTTGAGCGACGTAAAAAACGTAGCAGAAAACCTGCAGGAGTTAGCGAGTTCCCTAACGGAAGATGCCGGTCAGTTTTGTACAAAGCCAGGATTAATGTTATTCCCAATCGAAGAGTTTGAGGCTTTAAGCTGCATCTTCAAGGAAGCTTTGCAACGATGTGAATCTTATCCCATGTTACATCC
>JBJTXE010000256.1:0-5674 GCA_046082075.1 Bacteroidota bacterium | reverse complement strand
CATTTTAATCGCTTTATTTTGGGCAGTTTATGGATGCGTTTTAGGGCAAAATCTATGGATTGGGAATACTTCTCCCGATTACTATAGCCTTATTGCTCATTTAAAATCTTTGGACAAAGCCAACGAGCGAATGGCCCTCTTTGATATGGGGCCCTCAGATGTTCCAGGTTTACCCATCTATCTATGCGTTTTAAATCCTGCACAAGACTCAGTATCAACTTTTGAAAAAGCTCGTAATGGAACAACTTTGTTGTTCAATAATGCTATTCATCCGGGAGAACCCGATGGCATCAATGCCTGTTTGATTTACACCGAAAATTTCCTCAAACTTGACAGCATCAACCCCTTAGATCCTTTGGTGGCCTTTATTCCTGCCTACAACGTAGGAGGCATGTTAAACCGAAGTTCAACGAGCCGTGCCAATCAAAACGGACCCGAGGAATACGGATTTAGAGGAAATGCTCAGAATTTAGATTTAAATCGCGACTTTACGAAAATGGACAGCGAAAACGCCCATACCTTTGCTCGAATTTTTCACGCATTAGAACCAGATGTATTCGTAGATAACCATGTTTCCAACGGGGCAGATTACCAATACACTTTGACCTACATTACTTCTGTTCGAGAACGCATTGCTCCTTCGCTTCGAAAATTAATTTACGGCACCTTACTTCCTCAGTTAACCCAAGATTTAAAAGCCTCAAAATGGGATCTTTTCCCTTATGTGGAAACCGTCAAGGATATTCCAGACTCAGGAATTTACCAGTTTAATGATTTGCCGCGCTACGCCATGGGTTATGCCTCTTTGTTTAATACGGTTTCATTTACTGTTGAAACTCACATGCTCAAGCCCTTTCCAAATCGCGTAAGAGCCACCCATGATTTTATGAATTCACTCGTTCGATGGTGCGTGAAAAACAAAAACACGCTTGAAAAGGCACGTGAAAATGCCCACGAGTGGGAGGGAAGCCTGTCGTATTTTAAGTATAATTACGTGCGTACCGATGAAGCAGACTCCTTAATATTCAAAGGGTTTCAATCCACAAGAGATACGAATGATATAACAGGTCTTGCTCATTTGAAATATGACCGGACTCAGCCGTATCAAAAAACAATACCGTTCTTTAAGCATTATGCGCCAAAAGACTCTTTACGCATTCCGAGATTTTACGTTATTCGAGGACAAGAACGTCGCATAATAGAGCAACTAAAGTTCCATGGAATTGTGATAAATGAACTCCGAGAAGCTCAAAAATTAACGGTAAAAGCACAAATTGTTCGTTCTTTTGATGCTATCTCCAAACCGTACGAAGGCCATTACATGCACCCCAATAAAGTTATCGAAAGGGTGGAAAAATCCATAGTTTTCCGACCAGGTGATGTCATAATCCCCTGCAATCAAAACGGCTCTTTGTTCCTACATTCTGTGCTGCAACCCGAGGCAGAAGATTCTTATTTTACGTGGAATTATTTTGATTCTTACCTTCAAGAGAAAGAGTACTTTTCCAACTACGTTTTTGTCGATAAGATTCGAAATTTATTGAAAACGCAACAGGAATTAAAACAAGCCTACGAAGCCAAGAAATCAAGTGACCCTGAATTTGCTGCCTCTGAATGGCAACAGTTGTACTTTTTATATCAAAATAGCCAGTATTTCGAACCAAGCTACATGATGCTTCCTGTGTTTGAATTAAAATGATTCTCGTTCCGAACAAAGATGCTGTAAAATAGCACGTTCGTTGTCGCATAAGGATCGATTTCTCCGGGCCATCATGCTTTCAATTCCTTCAATTGCCTTATCATATCGGTAAGGAAACAACCTATTTGGTTCGCCAAAACTAAAACTTGGAATGTGTTTTTTAAAAAAACCTGGTCCGTAAATATTGCAGGCTACGCCTACGGCAGTTCCGGTATTGAACATGGTGTTAATCCCGCATTTTGAATGATCTCCCATGTGTAAACCTACAAATTGTTCACCGCTCGAAATGGTTTTTCCGGTAGTGTAATCGTGCACGTCAACCGTCCCATAATTATTCATCAAATTCGACGCATTGGTATCGGCTCCAATGTTACACCAAGAACTGATGTAACCGTTCCCCAAAAATCCATCGTGGGACTTGTTCGAAAACGATTCGAAAATTACGTTGTTAATTTCTCCACCTACCTTGCAATCAGGACCAATTGTAGTAGCTCCGTATATTTTTGCTCCCATCTTGACTTGAGATCTTTCCCCTAAACTAAACGGTCCACGAATCAATGACCCTTCCATGATCTCAGCGTTGGCTGCTACGTAGATTGGCCCACTGTTCGTGTTAAAAGTCACGTCATTGGCTATGGCACCTTCCTCCATAAACAATCCTTCCTTAGGTCCGATTAAAAGGCAATTTTCTGGCAACGCAGATGAAATTCTATCACTTGTAAGACTGGTAAAATCTCCCAGCAGTATTTCAGCATTAAATTTTGGCAAATCCCATCGGTATTGAAGCAAGAATAGTCCGGTATCAACCTTCTTTTCGAACGTCATTTGTTCTCCAAAACATGCTACAGTTCTTTGCTGCAACGTAAGGAATTCCCCTTCTCGAAGCAGTTTTAAGTGTTCAATGAAATCAAAAGTTGGGATGATTCCTGCGT
Organism: Bacteroidota bacterium; assembly: GCA_046082075.1. Lineage (GTDB taxonomy): Bacteria > Bacteroidota > Bacteroidia > Flavobacteriales_D > Crocinitomicaceae > UBA952. The sequence goes on along the minus strand of JBJTXE010000256.1, from coordinate 3,043 downwards.
CCACCGTAATGGCATTATCTAAAGGTTGGTAGGAAACAGTGAGGTAATCAACGCTCAGAAATCCTATTTCGATGTCCGGCACCAATTGCTTATATCTTTCCACGTTGGTAAAAATCCCACAACGCAAAAACGGAGCAGGTTTTAGCAGGGTATGGGGAGCTAAGGAACGATGTAAATGACGATCATCTAAATTAATTCGCAACGGCATGAGGCGTGGTTTTACTTAAGAAAAAGAGTAGGGTAAACGTAATTAAACCGTTCAGAATAAGCATTTCATTGCCAAATTGATAGGTCCCGAAAAGGTCAGCAGAATAAAACTTCAGTCCGTAGCAAATTACGGGAGAAAGTAAGGTTAGGTAAACTACTTTTGGAGAGATTAAACTTCTTTTGGTCATGATTCCAAAAGCAAATAAACCAAGCAACGGACCATACGTAAATGCAGCAATGTCAAAAATTAAATCCACAATACTCTTGTTGTCTAAGACTTTAAAAACGAAAACTAACAGCATAAAAATCAAGGCAAAACTCAAGTGAACTCGCTGTTTAATCCTAATTTTATCGGCTTCTGAGCGGTTGGATCGATCGAATCCTAACACATCAATGCAATACGAAGCCGTTAAGGCAGTGATGGCTCCATCTACAGAAGGAAAAAGCGCTGAAATCAATCCAATAATGAACAATATGAACACCCCAAATGGCAGATAGTCCTGCACCAATCGAGGGAATAAATCGTCCGGCGCCAGACTAAGTCCGTGGTTCATGGCGTACAAGGTTAGCACGCCTCCGAGGAGCAAAAACAAAGCATTTACGATCAACAGCGTACAACTGAACACCACCATGTTTTTTTGGGCGTCACGTAGCGTTTTAACACTAATATTCTTCTGCATCATTTCTTGATCTAATCCTGTCATAGCAATGGAAATGAATACTCCACCCAATAAGTGTTTCCAAAAATAATCACCTTTCATAGGGTTGGTTTCCAAAACATTCAACAAATTATTGGAGTTCATAGAACTAAAAACCTCCGTCCAACCCATTCCTAATTTTTGCTGAAAACTCATTATACATACAACTAACGCCAACAGCATAAAGGAGGTTTGTAAAATATCGGTCCAAACGATCGTTTTGACTCCACCTTTAAGCGTATAAGCCACTATCATGGCAATAATAATGACCGTACTCATGGCAAACGGAATTCCAATTTTTTCAAAAATAAACAGTTGCAATACATTGATTACCAAGTACAAGCGAACCGTTGCGCCTAAGCATCTGGACAGTATAAAATAACCTGCTCCCCAACGGTAGGCATCCATTCCCAAACGTCGCTCGAGGTAGGTGTAGATGGAAGTGAGTTGCATTCGGTAATAAATGGGAAGTAAAACAAAGGCAACGACAAAATATCCCAAGAAAAATCCAAGAACTAATTGATAATAATGCCATCCTGAACTTAGAACCTTTCCAGGAACAGAAATAAAGGTAACCCCCGAAAGGGAGGTGCCAATCATCCCAAAGGCGACCAAGTACCAAGGGCTTTTTTTATCGCCTGAGAAAAAACTTTGAGTCGTGGCATTTTTTGATGTCGCTTTGGATATCCAAAATAATACCCCAAAATAGACGAGTAACAACGCGCTCAATACTACGTTTTGCATAGGTTAAATTTACACTTTTATTCAGTATGCTATCCAATACTCCTTCTCAAACTTAAAGTATACAGGAGTATTACTGCGCCAGAATATTATCTTTGCCCAAAATTAATGATCCTATGAATGAAATTATTGCCCTAGTAGTCATTGTGGTTATTTGCATAACAGCCCTTCTTCTTCAAGCGTATTGGCACCAAAAGAAAAGCCGCCTTCAAGAGGCATTGTTGGTTCAGTCGGAATTAATGAAAGAGCGACAAAACTTTACTCTTCCGCATAAAATGGAGGCTTATCAACGTGCTATTCTCTACTTAGAACGAATGAATCCTACTTCTTTGGTATTACGACTTAGCGACCCAACCATCTCCGCTACTGCCATGCAAGCTGTATTATTGAAAGCGCTACGAGACGAATACGATCACAACGTGGCTCAACAATTATTCATCTCAGAAAGCTCTTGGACTTTGTTGAAAACTGCAAAAGAAGAGACTGCTCGATTAATCAGCGTGGTTTCCGAACAATTACCCGAAGGTTCGACTTCCGTTGATTTATGCAGTTCCTTGATAACTAAAACGGCAGAGGTAAAACCCCTGCCGTCTGAAATTGCGATTGAAGCGCTTAAAGCTGAATTTCAGCGCTTGATGTAATTATCGAACTACGTGGATAAATCCGTGCTTTTCGAAATTATCGAAAATCAATTTGTAAGTGTAAATACCGTCCTCTAAATCGTTACCGTTGGTGTCTTGTCCACGGAAGAACGGTGTGTTTTGCGCTTGCTCCCAAACTAAATTCCCCCAACGGTTGAAAATGTAAAGCGTAAACTCATCGCAGGTTTGGAAGTATGATTTAAGATCCAAGAAGTCGTTGGAGCCGTCCTCGTTAGCAGAAATCACATTCGGGAAGTCAAACGAATTAAAATCCTTAATGTAAGTAATCGTAGCATCGATTTGTGAAGTATCCGAAATACAACCAAATTCAGAAGTTAGGAAAGCCGTGTAAATTCCCATACCGTTTACATCCAAGGCAAATGCAGGATTAAATAGGGTAGAAGCAAAATTATTCGGGCCTATCCAAAGGATGGTAGAATTTGGTTCCCCTGTAGCAGAAAGGAAGAATGGATCTCCAGGACATTCCGGAATGTTGAATCCAAGAACAGGAGGCGCTGGGGTAGCCATAACGTACATATCAAAAGTTGAATCGACTTCACAACCAAAATCTGAGGTAACAGTATACGTGAACTGATAAACTCCTGGGTTAGCTATGGTAGTATTAAACAACGTTGCACTGTCTGCAAATACATTGTTAACTTCCCAATAATCGCTGATGTTCTCATTGGTCACAATAGAAGGTGAACCAACAACACCAAATGCTACATCTTCGCATTGAATGGTATCCGCCAAATA
>JBJTXE010000255.1:0-2704 GCA_046082075.1 Bacteroidota bacterium | reverse complement strand
TAAATGTTGCTAAAGAGCATGGGGTTAAACGCGTTGTTATCACCAGCTCTGCAGGGGGATATGGTCCTTCGATTTCTTCTGTAGTTACCGAGGATAAAGTAAGGGAAATTGGGTTTTTTAATGATTATGAATGCTCGAAAGTGCTTTGCGAGCTCAAAGCTAAAGAGTTTTCAATCGAGCATCAGATAGATGTGGTTGTTGTTTCTCCTTCACGTGTGTATGGGCCAACATTAAATGCAGAAGTGTCGAGTATTACCTTGTTATTTGATCAATATGTTAACCATAATTGGCGCTTGATTCCTGGGGATGGACAGGAAATAGGGAACTATGCGTACATCGAAGACGTTGCCCAAGGGCATCTCCTTGCTATGCGTCATGGAAAAAGTGGTGAAACCTATATATTAGGAGGGCACAATATCACATATAACACATTTTTTAGTAAATTGGCTTACTTATCAAACATTCACCGTAAAATGATTCATTCGCCGTTTTTTCTTCAAAATGCGTATGCCATGTTTGAACTTTTTAAAGCACGCTATTTAGGACGTAACGCGAAGATTACACCCAAATGGTTAGCCAAGGGAAAGTATCATTGGGAAGTTGATTCTTCCAAAGCTGTTAATACACTTGGATATAAGATCACCCCACTTGAAGAGGCGTTTAATAAAACGATTATCTTTTTAAAAGAGAAAGGCCATGAAAAAAATCATTGAATTTCTTGGTCGTCCATTTTTTGTTTTTATAACCTGGTTTTTGTTAGTGGGGATTTCATGGATAATATTGGAAGCGTGTCAACTAACTACGAACATTTTTTTATTAGCTGCCTTAATCTTCATTCTATACTTTGGATCTATGGCTTTTGGTTTTTTTTATTTTCAAGCATTTCCACTGCATAGATTACCCTTGTGTTACTACCAAAAAAAGGGTTTTGAAACGGAGTTGTTTTATATCCTGTTGGGGGTTAAGTTGTTCAGGAGGTTTTTGATAAAGTCGCCCTTTCGGAGATTGAATCAACGCGTTTATTTAAAAGGAAGAAAGGCCTATATTTCTGAATTTTTTGAGGAAACAAAACGCTCTGAAACCTCACACTTAATTGGGTTAACGATAGGATTATTATTTATACTTTATTTTATCACTCAAGATAACTTTAAGCAGGGGGTTCTGGCATTTTTTTTTAATACGATTATGAATGCATATCCCATATTTTTGCAACGATATAACCGAAATCTAAGAATTAAAATACGAGACTAAAAAACTGCAAGGGATTCTAGGATTACTTGTGTTTCCTTTGTGGAAATACAGATTAACCTATCTCAAAATTAGGGAGTTTAAAAGATATATACGAGCTGATACGATGAAAGGAATAGGTAAATTGGGGATGCTCGAATAAAATTCAATTTATATCCTTGGTTTGATCGAAACGATTTAAGCCATGTTCTGCTGATCATTGGAGTCAGTATTTATTTTGTTGGGGTCAAAAAATTATCGTATGTATTGCTTCCCAAATGCAAAATATGAAACCTTAGATTCTTGAGTTGCGAAGAGTAAAAGGACGAAAATAAAACGCGACTTAATTTTGTGAAATCATGGGATATTGGACAGGAAAGAGGGTTTTAGTCACAGGGGCATGTCGAGGGCTGGGATTGGTGATAACGAAGGAACTTTTGAGCCTTGGGGCTCGAGTCGTAATTCATTCGAATTCTACCCCCTTACCGAACGAGGACACGGTGCTGAAGGCGCTTGAAAACGGACAGGCGCTTCACGTTCGCGCCAATTTGTGTTCGACATCTGAAATTAATGCGATGATGAGCGTTGTTTTAGCCGGTTTTGGTGAAATCGATGGGATCATCCATAACGCGGGAATTTCAGCGTATGGTAGCTTCTTGGAAACCTCTGAATCCACATTTCAACAAGTCATGAACACGAACTTGTACGGTGTCATTGCTTTAACAAAGGCCGCCTTACCCTCTTTAATAAAAACCCAAGGCAGTATTTTATTTATTTCCTCCCTGGCGGCCATTCATGGTGTACCTAATTATCTGAGTTATTCCGTTTCAAAAGCTGCTTTGGTTCCTTTGCAAGAAGCGTTGGAGCTTGAATTGAAACCCCATGCAGTTCATGTAGGGTTGATTTATCTCGGATTTGTAGAGAACGACGAACACAAATATTCGTTGAGTGCTGACGGAGGTAAAATCCCCGTTCCAAAACGGAATATTCGAACGAAAATCACCAAAGAGCGAGCCGCTCAAAAAGTACTTTGGGCGATAGAGTATAGGAAACGTAAAGTCTATGGTGATTTCTCTGGAAGATTGATGAGGTTCATAAATGGTATTTTTCCCGGAGTTTTAAGGGGCCTTCTATCAAAGAACCAAAACAAAACGTAGCGCTTTCGTGTTTCATCTATTTTGGTTACCTTCGATAAAAAAAAAGAACCATGAATAAGCAAATAGAAACCGCTTTAAACGACCAAATAAGTAAAGAAGCTTCTTCATCGCAATACTATTTATCCATGGCTTCTTGGGCAGAAACCAAGGGCTTGTCAGGTACGGCGTTTTTCATGTATGCACATTCCGACGAGGAACGCTTTCACATGCTGAAATTGGTGAAATTTGTCAACGAACGAGGGGGACGTGCAATCGTTCCTTCCATTCCTCAACCACCCTCTGATTTTGATACCGTTCAACGCATGTTTGAATTGTTGTTG
>JBJTXE010000254.1:0-3781 GCA_046082075.1 Bacteroidota bacterium | reverse complement strand
CTTTCGCACTCAATTTTTCGGTACTCGAATAGATGGGTTGAAATCCTACCTCAGTGCCTTCTGTCGCAGGACTAATTTCTGGATGGGGAATACTCCAAAATGTACCGTTTAATTTTGGACGCCCAAAAATCCGGTACTTTTTGCCCGGTATCAAGTTGGGTTTAATCCATCGCCATCCCTGAAACCATATCAATTGAATGTTTCCCGTATCATCGCTGAACCGGCATTGGAGCCGCTTCGCCCTTCCAGCTCCTAATTCTTGTAGGGTATCGATAAAGCCCTCTAATTGAATATAGCCTTCTGTTTCCGGGATGGAGCGGCAAGTACTAATTTTGGATCGATCAATGTAACGAAAAGGAAAGTGGTTCAGTAAATCCCAATAAGTCTCAACATTGAGCTCTTTCTTCAGCAGCGCAGCTTTTTCAGGACCAATGCCTTTGAGGTAGGCAATGGGGGTATGTAGTGCTTCAGCCATGCTGGAAAATTAACTCCAAACGCCCATTTTATTGAATTTTTCGATGCGCAAAGCAATTCGATCCTCTGGCAGGACAGCATCTAATTCTTTCAAATACCCTAAGATGGAAGATTTTACCGATTGGAAAATTTCGTCGTGGTTGCGATGTGCCCCAGCGATCGGTTCTTGGATTACATCGTCTACTAAGCCGAATCCTTTCATGTCTTGAGGAGTTAATTTTAAGGCACTGGCCGCCTTTTCTTTATGTTCCCAAGAACGCCATAGAATGGATGAGCAGCTTTCCGGTGAAATGACCGAGTACCAAGTGTTCTCGAGCATAACCACTTTATCTCCGACACCAATTCCCAAGGCACCCCCGGAGGCACCTTCACCAATGATGATACATATCACAGGAACTTTCAGTCGCATCATTTCATAGATGTTGCGCGCAATGGCTTCACCCTGTCCGCGCTCTTCGGCTTCTAATCCTGGAAAGGCACCCGGTGTGTCAATAAATGTAACAATAGGCTTGTTGAATTTTTCTGCCAATTTCATGAGCCTCAGAGCTTTTCTGTATCCTTCTGGATTGGGCATTCCGAAATTTCTATACTGCCGCATTTTAGTGTTGATTCCTTTTTGCTGGCCAATGAACATGACCGAACGACCGTTGAGTAAACCGAAACCTCCCACCATGGCTTTGTCGTCTTTAACGTTGCGGTCGCCGTGCAATTCCATAAAACTACCATCGGATATGGCATTGATATATGCAAGGGAGTAGGGGCGGTCAGGGTGCCGCGATAATTGCACCCGTTGCCAAGGACTGAGGTTCGTAAAAAGGTCTTGGGCGGTTTGCATGTATTTGACCTGCAAGGCCTCTATTTTATCCGACATATCCACGTCAGTGGATTTACCAATTTGTTCGGTTTGTTCTATTTGTTCCTGAAGGTCTTTCAGGGGCGATTCAAAATCTAAGTAATGGCTCATATCCTTTTAACTAGATAACAAAAGTAAAAAATTAAACACGTTCTTGTATTTTTGTTCCACATGATCGTTTATCCTAATGCCAAAATAAATTTGGGATTGCGCGTTCTCCGAAAACGCAGCGATGGTTATCACGATATTCAAAGCATCATGTTGCCGATTCCCTTGTACGATATACTCGAAATTACGGCCTCTGAAGTTTTTGAGTACCATGCAACGGGTTTGTCCATTCCTCAAGATGGTTCTGCGGGTCTAGTGGAAAAGGCCTATCAATTGCTCCAACAAGCCTATGGTATTGGCCCAGTCCGGATTCATCTTCGAAAACAAATACCCATTGGTGCGGGATTGGGAGGAGGGTCTTCCGATGCAGCTTTTACCCTCAAGGCGCTGAATGAATGGTTCTCCCTTCAACTCACAACCAAAGATTTGCACGCATTGGCGTCGCAGTTAGGCAGCGATTGCCCCTTTTTCATTGAGAACGTTCCTGCATTTTCTGCTGGTAGGGGAGAACGGTTAAATCCAATTTCTATCGACTTAAAAGACCTTTATTTGGCCTTGTACAACCCTGGAATCCATGTTAGTACCGCGAAGGCTTATGGTGCTGTACGTCCGTATCCAACACCGGAGTTGTCCCAAGAAATCGGTACTTGCGATACTTGGCAAGAAAAATACATCAACGATTTCGAAATGCCAATCGGAGAGGTGCATCCTAAGATTGCTGACGGAATTAGCGAATTGAAACGGCAAGGAGCCATTTACGCCGCTATGTCCGGCAGCGGTTCCTCGTATTTTGGGTTGTTTTCGATAAAGCCAAAAAATTTAATATCAAACCATCAGGTTTACCTTGGTCCATTGGGCTTTATCGACTAATTAACAATGCCTTGACCAAATTTTTTTATAAATATCACTCAATAGTCAGAATTATGTTTATTTTTGAACTTGTCTAAATGACACTAAGTAAGTATTAACCGTTTAAATTTTTATCTATGAAAAAAGTGTTTACTTTAATTTCTGCCCTGTTTATCGGGTTTGTTGCTATGGCACAAGCAACGGTAACGTTTCAAGTAGACGTTACTAACTACATTGCTGGAGGTGCTACGATTGATGGTACTGGAATGCGTATTGCTGGTAATTTCTCTGCACGTCAAGGAACCGTAGGAGGATCTCCAATGGCTGATTGGTCACCTACCGTTGCCACTTCTGCGATGACTGCATTGGCGAACAACATGTGGGAGATTGTGGTTGACTTTCCTGCAGCGACTGGTGGAGACACCTTGTTATATAAATTTGTAAACGGTAACTGGGGAATGAACGAAGGGGCTCCTTCATTGGAGGCTTGTGGTTTAGGTGACGGTTTTGGTGGGTTCAACCGAGTATTTGTAATTCCAGATGCAAACCAAACTAAAAGCTATTGCTATGACTCTTGCTATTCATGTGCTGGAAGCGGTGTTGGTCTGAACGAGAGTGCAATTGCAAACCTTTCTGTTTCTCCAAACCCAAGCAGTGATATGGTTACTTTCAGCTTTGGTACCTCAGCTAACGCTGCAATAATTACACTTTTCGATCTATCTGGAAAAGTTGTTGCTTCGAGAAATGTGAATACAACCGCGTTAAACGTTGTTGAGTTTTCTATCGCTAATTTATCTTCTGGTTCTTACATGTACCAAGTAGAAGCCAACGGTAGCGTTGTTACCGGTAAATTGATGAAGAAATAATTTTTGTCTTTTTTTTGGAAAAGCCTATGTGAAAGCGTAGGCTTTTTCTTTACTTTAAACTTTTGCTTATGACCTACAGGCTTCTGTTTTTGTTGAGTATGTACGGTGCAACTTCGCACGCTCAAATTTTAGAGCTTACACCGGCATTTCCAACCGTTAATGATGTGGTAACCATCATCTACGACGCTACCCAAGGAAACGGCGCCCTAACAGGGGTTAATCAAGTGTATTGTCATACAGGGTTAATTACCTCGGCGAGTTCTTCGCCCTCCAATTGGTTATATGTTCAAGGTAATTGGGGACAGGTGGACGCCAACGTTCAAATGACTCCCCTCGGAAACAACAAGCATTCAATTACCATTGACATCGATGCTTTTTATGGTTTTCCGGTGAATACAACGGTCTTAAAACTGGCTTTTGTGTTCCGCAACGCCAACGGTTCCATTGTGGGCCGCGAAGCCGATGGCAGTGATATTTTTTATGATGTATATCCTGTGAACGGAGGATTACAAGCGGCCATTTTTAATCCTACCCAAGTGCAATTGGTAGGACTAAATCAAACCTTTCCCTTTAAGGGACAATCGAATCAACCCTGCTTACTTACGTTGAAAGAAGACGGCGTTATACTTTC
>JBJTXE010000253.1:0-2721 GCA_046082075.1 Bacteroidota bacterium | reverse complement strand
TTATTTTTGTGCATGAAGAATCGCGTTGTGTTGCTCCTTGGCGCTTCAGGTCTCGTAGGATCCAAGGTCTTGGAAGAATTGTTGCTTCGGGAAGATGTTGCTGAAGTCAAGGTGTTGGTTAGAAAGTCGTTGAACATGAACCATGCAAAGGTTAAAGAACGGATCACGGATTTTTCTTCCTTGGAACCCTTGGACGATTTTTTTCAAGTGGATGCACTGTATTGTTGCATCGGGACTACGCGAAAAAAAACACCGGATTTAATTGCTTACAAAGCCATCGATTATGGAATACCCATGTATGTTGGGGAGCAGGTAAAAGCCAAGGGGTGTCAAGAAATCCATGTGGTTTCCTCGGTGGGAGCCAATGCGAAGTCGTCGAATTATTACCTAAAAATCAAGGGACAAATGGAAGAGGGAATCGAGTGTTTGGGTTTCGAACGCTGTAGGATTTATCGCCCTTCTATGCTGATGGGAAAACGGAAAGAATCAAGGCCTTTGGAGCGCCTTGGTCAAAGATTAACGCCGATTTTCGATTTTTTCACCTTTGGTGGCAAATACCACAGCATTGATGCTCTTGATGTAGCCCATGCTATGTGCCGCATTTCTGACGATACGGGTACCAAGATTCTGGAGTACCGGCATATGGTGTCCAAATAAAGTGTTACTCCCCGGCGTATTCCACCCAATTCTTTTCGGTCTCATAGAGCTTGATGGACAGTTTTCCATAAGCTACTAAATGCGGTAATAGCTTGTTGTAGCAAACCATCGCGATGTTTTCGACCTTTGGGTTCAGGTCAAAAAACTCCGGACAATCCATGTTGAGGTTTTTGTGATCGAAGCGATCGGTAACTTGGGTGGAAATAATATCCTTGAGGATTTTTACATCGATGACGTATCCGGTCTCAGGATCAATTTTGCCTTCAATCCCTACTTCCAGAACGTAATTGTGACCATGGAAATTGACGTTATTGCAGAGTCCGAAAACGGCGTCGTTTTTTTCATGCGACCAATCTTTACGGTAGAGGCGATGGGCAGCATTGAAAGTAGCACGTCGAACAATTTTCATGATTTGAGGATATCGTTGAAGGCGGATTTATATTCCAGAATAATCTTCTTAAACCAAGCGGTATAGTTCCCTGGATTTTTTTCAATATCCTCTTCAATTTCGTGCATGGCCATCCACTTATAGTCGCTCACCTCATCGGGATTTGCACGAGGTTGGTCGTCAGTGAATCCAATAAGTACGTGGTCTAATTCGTGCTCCACCAAATCATTTTCTAATTCAGCGCGGTAAATGAAGCTAAACAGAGGAGCCAAAGAGGTTTTCATTCCCATTTCCTCTCTCAAGCGACGATTGGCTGCTTCCACCAAATCTTCTCCGGGAAAAGGATGGCTACAACAAGTATTCGTCCAAAGACCTTCTGAATGGTATTTACCAAAAGCACGTCGATGGATCAACAGCTTGCGTTGGGAGTTGAATATCAGGATGGAAAAGGCGCGATGTAACATACCTTGAAGGTGGGCTTCCATTTTTTCCATGGTCCCAATTTCTTCATCGTGCTTGTTGACTAAAATTACTTCCTGCATCATAATAGATTCAAATTATGACGAACGTAGGAAGAAAGTAATAAGCCAACTTTTCGGTTATTGGGGATACGAACCCGCTCGTTTAATATAACTTTTGCAGGGGTCTGTTTGATTTTAGCGAAGAGTTTGTAGTAATAAATATAGGCCAAATAAACCCCGAAACGTGCCTTTTTTGGTAATTCAAGAATTCCGCGGTATCCTGCGTGAAAATCGGCTTCGATATCTCTTTCGATGTCATGTTTCACCGTAGCGTTGAATTCGTTCATATCAATTCCTGGAAAGTAAACCCTGCCAAGGGCTTTGTAATCCGCATTCAAATCCCTCAAGAAATTGATCTTTTGGAAGGCGGAACCTAATTTCATGGCCGAAGGTTTTAATCGCTGGTATTCGGTTTCATCGCCGGAAACAAAGACTTTTAAACACATCAGTCCAACTACCTCCGCAGAACCTAGGATGTACTTTTTGTATTGTTCTTCATCGTAAGCTTGTTTGTTCAGGTCCATTTTCATGGATTCCAAAAAGGTTTCAATAAGGTCGTGGGGAATCTTGTAATGGTTAACCGCCCATTGAAAGCTGTTCAGAATGGGATTTAAAGAGATGCCTTGAGCAATGGCGGTGTAGGTTTGCGCACGAAAGTCTTCCAGCAAGGCTGCTTTGTCAAAATCGTGGAACGTGTCCACAATTTCATCGGCAAATCGAACAAAACCGTAAATGGCATAAATGGGCTTTTGAATTTCTTGGCTGAGCATGCGAATTCCCAGCGAAAAGGAAGTGCTGTAACGCTTGGTGGTCAGCGTGCTCATTTCATGGCTTATATTATCAAATACGTGTTTCATAGGTCGGTGTTTTGTAGGATGTGCTTGGCGACTACCTCTCCAGAAATAATGGATGGAGGAACGCCAGGACCGGGAACCGTAAGTTGACCGGTGTAGTAAAAGTTATCCAGGTTTTTGTTTTTAATTCGCGGCTTAAAAATGGCTGTCTGACGAAGTGTGTTCGCTAATCCGTAGGCATTCCCTTTGAAAGCATGGTAATCTTCTTTGAAGTTGGAAATGGAAAAGCTCCGCTGGTACACAATATGATCTTTAATGTCGTTCCCCGTGAGGACTTTTAGACGTTCCAATAATAGGTTGA
>JBJTXE010000252.1:0-2372 GCA_046082075.1 Bacteroidota bacterium | reverse complement strand
AAAAAGTTGGCTATGGATAAAATCAAAGAGTTACGGGACATGGTTGTGGTGCAAAAAAAAAGTTTTGAAAGCATTGCCCGTACCTATTCTATGGACCCAGGAAGCGCTCCAATGGGAGGTAAAATTGCGGCTACAAAAGGAATGATGGTGCCTCAATTCGAGTCGACCGTATTTAAACTCAAACCTGCTGAAATATCGGAACCTATCGAGACTGAATTTGGTTATCATATTATTAAGTTAATCTCTCGATCGGGCGATGATTTTGTCTGTTTACACATCTTAATTCGGCCAGAATTCAGTATTCAAACGATGAACAAGGCTTCACAGCGCATGGATTCTTGCTACCGAATGCTTAAAATGAATGAACTGACTTGGGAACAAGCTGTGGCAAGGTATTCCAACGATGCTTCCACTCGCCAGAACAAAGGGATAATTTCGAATCCTAGAACCGCGTCCCAATTATGGGACATGGAAGATTTAAACGAAATCGACCAACAAATTTATTTGCTTACTGACGCCATGGAAGCCGGTGATATTACCCAGCCGAATCTTTATATGGATTTTATGACACGTCAACAGGGTATTAGAATTGTTCGATTAATGCAGCGTTTCCCGGCCCATCGTGCTAACTTAAATGACGATTATACACTGATTAAACAAGCCGCGGAGAACGATAAACGGGCTAGAATACTTACGGAGTGGGTGGATGGAAAAATCGGAAATGCCTATATCCGCATAGATCAAGACTTCGTAGATTGTGATTTTCAACATAAATGGATAAACCGATATAACAATGAATGACTCTGAGAAACTTATAGCGTTGAGTGAGCGCTACCAGCAGCTAAATGCGGAAATTCACAAAGTAATCGTTGGCCAAGACGAGGTAGTTAATCAAGTACTTATTGCTATGTTTTCTGGAGGACATTGCCTTTTAGTCGGGGTTCCGGGACTAGCGAAAACGCTTTTGGTTAACACCATTGCTTCGGCTTTAGGTGTTGAGTTTAATCGAATTCAGTTTACCCCAGATTTAATGCCCTCCGATATTATCGGGTCAGAAATTTTGGATGAGACTCGGAATTTTAAATTCATTCCGGGGCCACTTTTCACCAATATTGTTCTTGCTGATGAAATAAACCGTACTCCCCCAAAAACACAATCTGCCTTATTAGAAGCGATGCAAGAACGCAGGGTGACAACGGCAGGTAAAACGTATGATTTAAACCACCCTTTTTTCGTCTTAGCTACGCAAAACCCCATTGAACAAGAAGGTACTTATCCGCTTCCTGAAGCACAATTAGACCGTTTTATGTTCAATATTTGGGTGGATTATCCAACATTTGAGGAGGAAGTTTCCATCGTTAAATCAACCACTTCTGGTAGTAAGTCAGAGGTTAACAAGGTGTTGAGTGGTGCTGAAATTATGGAGTACCAAGCACTTATTCGACGTATTCCGGTAGCAGATAATGTGTTGGAATACGCAGTGAATTTAGTGGCCAAAACGCGTTCGAATTCCAATCGCTCCACCGAACTCACGCAAAAATATATTACATGGGGGGCAGGGCCTCGAGCGTCGCAATATCTTATTTTAGGGGCTAAATGTCACGCAGCGTTGAAAGGTAAGTTTTCTCCGGATATAGAAGATGTTAAAGCAGTAGCTATTCCCATTCTTCGTCATCGTTTGGTAAAGAATTATAAGGCTGAGGCAGATGGCTATAACATGGAACGCATTATTGAATCCTTGTTGTAAAGGTTTTCAACAATTAACGCACGTTTGTTGAAAATAAAGTATTCCGAAACTGTAGGAAAGCAGTCCACTTTGAGCTAAATTCGTTAAAAAGGTTTGGCATGTTTGAGGATGACGACGATTCCTTTGGTGAACATCAATTAGATGGTGATATTCAGCACTTCGAGGCGCATCTCACGGGCAGTGATTTGGGATTCATCGATAGTGACCGAATGGAAGGAATCATAGATCACTATTTTTCGATGCAGGATTTTAAAAAAGCCAAACGTGCAGCTCAAATTGCCGATGCTAATTTTAGTTACAATCCTATCTTTCGTTTACGTATTGCCCAATCACTTTGCGGTGAAAAAAATTACAAAGGAGCGCTTGAAGAATTATCCAAACTCCATCATGAGGCCATTTCCGCCTTTGAATTGTGGGTGACCTATGGTTCGGTTTACAGTCAAATGGATCATCCTAGGTCAGCCATTAAATCTTTTCAAAGAGCTCTTCCGTTCGCAGAGCTTGACAATTTAGAAGATTTATACCACGATATTGCGCAAGGTTATATTCGCCTCGATGATTTAGAGAATTGCATTAAAATATTGGAAAAAGGGCTTAAGCAATTACCGCATTGCGAATCGTTGTT
>JBJTXE010000251.1:0-5285 GCA_046082075.1 Bacteroidota bacterium | reverse complement strand
ACTAATTCAAAATTCGATTAAAATGAGTTTAAGTAAATTATCACCGGCTAAAGGATCGGTACATAGTGAAAAGCGAATCGGACGAGGTCACGGTTCTGGAGGGGGCGGTACTGCTACCCGTGGACACAAAGGAGCTAAGTCGCGATCTGGTTACTCCAAGAAAATTGGTTTCGAAGGGGGACAAATGCCCTTACAACGTCGCGTTCCAAAGTTCGGATTTAAAAACATTAACCGTGTTGAATACAAGGCTATTAACCTTGACTCATTGCAGATGTTGGCCGAGACGAAAGGTATTACCGAATTTAATTTGGAGACCTTTTTAGCGAATGGTTTAATCTCAGGCACAAAACTGGTTAAAATTTTAGGTCGAGGTGAGTTAAAAGCCTCCGTAAAAGTTGAGGCACATCATTTTTCAGCAAAGGCTACAAGTGCTATTGAGGCGGCAGGTGGTTCCATTGCAAAAATTTAATATCCATGAAAAGACTTATTACCAATCTTAAAAATATTTGGAGCGTTGAAGAACTTCGGCAACGAATTCTGTTAACCTTAGGGTTGGTGCTTGCTTATCGGGTTGGGTCATTCATCATTTTACCAGGGATTAATTATTCCGCGCTAGAAGGCGCAGCGGCAGGAAGTTCGGATGCACAGAAGGGCATAGAAAACTTATTGTCCTTGTTCTCTGGTGGAGGTTTTACTAACGCCTCGGTTATGGCACTTGGCATTATGCCGTACATTTCTGCTTCCATTATTATGCAGCTCCTAGGAATGGCAGTTCCTGCAGTTCAGAAACTACAGAATGAAGGAGAGTCTGGAAGAAAAATTATCAATAATTACACACGTATTTTAACCATTGTAATTTGTGCCTTGCAAGCTCCATCGTATTTGAAAATGTATGTAGAGCAAAAAGGCGCTTTGCCAGACGATCCAACGATGTTTTGGTGGATTCAAACCATTTTAATTTTGGTTTCCGGATCCATGTTTGCTGTTTGGTTAGGAGAAAGAATTACAGAAAAAGGAATTGGTAACGGTATATCGTTGCTCATAGCAGTTGGTATATTATCTCGTTTACCAGGGGCATTTATCGCAGAAATCGGTAAGTCATTTGAGGCAGGCAATTTAATTAAGTTAGTTTTAGAATTAATCATCTTTGCATTGATTATTCTCAGCGTTATCCTGATTGTGCAGGGAGTTAGAAGAATCCCACTCAACACGGCTAAAGGTGTTGTGGGTAATCGTTCCGTTGTAGCGCAACAAACCAGAAATTACTTACCGCTCAAGGTTAACGCAAGTGGAGTGATGCCAATCATCTTCGCTCAGGCTATCTTGACCATTCCGATGACCATTTTCTTGAGCGCTACCGATCCAAAAAATCAAGGAGGGTTGGTGCAACGTATCTTAAGCGACCCATATGGTTTGTGGTACAATATCATTTTGGTTGTTATGATTGTGGTGTTCACCTATTTCTATACGGCGATCATGATTAATCCAAGAAAAATTTCGGAGGATTTAAAGAAGAGCGGTGGGTTTATCCCTGGAGTTAAACCAGGAGAGGATACCGCCAATTACATCGATAATCTTATAACAAGAATTACCTTTCCAGGGTCCTTGTTTTTGGCTGCCATTGCCATTATCCCTGCGATAGCCAAGATTGCCGGTGTTAACGATTCATTTGCCATGTTTTTTGGCGGTACCTCTTTGCTTATTATGGTCGGAGTGGTATTGGATACAGTACAGCAAATTGAAACATATCTTCTGAATCGTCAAATGGACGGTTTGATGGAAGGAACAAGGGTTAGAGGAAGACGCGGTGCCAACGAATTATCTGGATTTTAACGATGGCAAAGCAAACTTCTATAGAGCAAGACGGAACAATTTTGGAAGCATTACCCAATGCAATGTTCCGTGTTGAATTGCAAAATGGGCATGTGATTACTGCCCACATTTCTGGAAAGATGAGGATGTTTTATATTCGAATTCTTCCAGGTGATAAAGTAAAGGTGGAGATGTCTCCATACGATTTAACCAAAGGACGTATTTCGTTCAGATATAAGTAAATTAAATAAAATGAAAGTTAGAGCATCCGTTAAGAAAAGAACTGAAGATTGCAAAATCGTAAAACGCAAAGGAAAGGTTTATGTGATCAATAAGAAGAATCCAAAATTAAAACAACGACAAGGTTAAAAATTAGAATATGGCACGTATTGCAGGTATAGATTTACCCAAAAATAAACGAGGAGTTATTGGATTAACATACATCTACGGAATTGGTAGAAGTACTTCCAAAAAAATCCTTACGTCAAACGGTATTGATGAGAACGTCAAAGTTCAAGATTGGAACGATGACCAACTTTCAGCTATTCGTAATTCTGTAAATGAAATAAAGACTGAAGGTCAGCTTCGTTCAGAAATTCAGTTGAACATCAAACGTTTGATGGACATCGGTTGCTATAGAGGCATACGTCATCGATCTGGACTTCCTTTGCGAGGACAGCATACTAAGAACAATTCAAGAACGAGAAAAGGGAAAAGAAAAACAGTTGCCAACAAGAAAAAGGTAACTAAATAATACGTAGAACATGGCAAAATCGAATCAAAAGAAAAAGAAGAATGTAAAAGTTGAGGCAGCTGGAGAAGCACACATTCAAGCTACCTTCAACAACTTAATCATTTCGCTAACCAATAACGCTGGTCAGGTAATTTCTTGGTCTTCTGCAGGTAAAATGGGATTCAAAGGATCCAAGAAAAACACCCCTTATGCAGCGCAACTAGCCGCTGAAGACGCGGCAAAAGAGGCGCATGATTTCGGACTTCGACGTGTTCGAGTATACGTTAAAGGACCTGGTGCTGGGCGTGAATCTGCTATAAGATCATTGCACAATGCGGGAATTGAAGTTACTGAGATTGTGGACGTTACCCCACTTCCGCACAACGGCTGTCGGCCTCCAAAGAGAAGAAGAGTATAATTAGTAATATAAACCAGTCATCGAAGGAATGCCTTAATTCATGACTTAATTTAATATAGAATGGCAAGATATAGAGGACCAAAAACAAAAATTGCTCGTCGCTTCAGAGATCCTATCTTTGGACCAGATAAAGCGCTTGAGCGAAGAAATTACGGACCAGGTCAGCATGGTCCTGCAAAAAGAAGAGGCGGAAAACAATCGGAGTACGCCATTCAGTTGGGCGAAAAGCAAAAAGCAAAATATACTTACGGTATTTTGGAACGACAGTTCGCAAACATGTTCGAGAAAGCCTCTCGTATGAAAGGTATTACGGGTGAAAACCTATTGCAATTGTGTGAAGTTCGATTGGATAATACGGTATTTAGATTGGGAATAGCTCCTTCTCGTAGGGCAGCACGACAGTTGGTTACGCATCGTCACATTGTGGTTAACGGTGAAGTGGTGAACATTCCTTCCTATCAATTACGTCCCGGAGACACAGTAGGTGTCCGTGAAAAATCAAAGTCACTTGAAACAATAGTATTATCGTTAAATGCAGCTCCAAACCGTTTCGATTGGTTGGATTGGGATAATGCGACCTTTACGGGGAAATTGATCAACCTTCCTGCTCGAGAGTTGATTCCAGAAAACATCAGGGAGCAGTTGATTGTCGAATTGTATTCTAAATAATTTTTTAAAGTAATGGCTATTTTAAATTTTCAAAGACCAGACAAAGTAGTAATGCTCCGTTCGGATGCATTCAATGGCGAGTTTGAGTTTCGTCCTTTAGAACCTGGCTATGGAATTACCATCGGTAACTCCTTAAGAAGAATCTTATTATCCTCCCTTGAAGGGTATGCCATCTCCTCTATTCGTATTGAAGGCGTTGACCATGAATTCAGTGCTATGAAAGGAGTAGTAGAGGATGTTACAGAGATTATTCTAAACCTGAAGCAAGTTCGCTTTAAACAGCAAATCGATTCTATCGAGAATGAGAAAGTATTCCTTTCCGTGCAGGGTCAGACCACGCTAACGGCCGGAGATATTGGTAGGTTCACGAATGGTTTTCAGGTGTTGAATCCTGACCTTCTCATTTGTAACATGGATTCCTCCGTAAAGTTCGAAATGGAACTGAATATCATTAAAGGACGAGGGTACTATCCAGCAGAGGAAAATAAAACGGAAGATGCTCCATTTGGAACCATCTTTATTGATTCTATCTTCACTCCGATTAAAAACGTTCAATATGCAGTAGAAAACTACCGTGTTGAGCAAAAGACTGATTACGAAAAACTGATTTTTAATATCACAACAGACGGTTCGGTTCATCCCAAAGAAGCTTTGAAAGAATCGGCTAAAATTCTTATTCAACACTTCATGTTATTCTCCGACGAACGCATGACCTTGGATGCTGAAGTACGCCAGGAAGTAGAGGAATTTGATGAGAGTTCGTTGCACATGCGACAACTTTTGAAAACAAAGTTGGTCGATATGGATTTATCTGTTCGAGCTTTAAATTGCCTAAAAGCTGCTGAGGTGGAAACGTTGGGTGAGTTGGTTTCTTTTTCTAAATCTGATCTATTGAAGTTTAGGAATTTCGGGAAGAAGTCGCTTACTGAATTGGAAGATTTGGTAGATAGTAAAAACCTTACTTTCGGGATGAATGTAGCAAAGTATAAACTAGACAAAGACTAGTCGTTTAAAGACTTAAGACATGAGACACGGTAATAAATTAAATCATTTAGGCAGGAAATCGGCCCACAGAAAGGCCATGATTTCCAATATGGCCTGCTCGTTGATACAACACAAGCGTATCACAACAACTGTAGCAAAGGCAAAAGCACTCCGCGTTTTTGTGGAGCCGATCTTGACCAAATCAAAAACAGATTCGACTCATTCTAGAAGGGTAGTTTTTTCGTATTTACAAAACAAGGACATCGTTTCCGAGTTATTCCGTGAAGTTGCCCCAAAAATCGCTGATCGAAATGGAGGATACACTCGAATTATTCGCACGGGTTTCCGTTTAGGCGATAACGCAGAAACTTGCATGATTGAGTTGGTGGATTTCAACACCCTTTACACTAAAGAAGAAACCAAGAAAACGACTCGTCGCTCAAGAAGAGGTGGAGGCGCTAAAGCCAACCCAACTGTTGAGTCAAATGCTGAGGCGATTGAAGAGGCTGTTGTCGTAGATAGCATAGAGGAGACTGTTGAATCAGCGGCAGAAGAAACGGCAGTTGTTGAAGAAACTCCAGCAGTTGTTGAAGAAACTCCAGCGGCAGAAGAAACTTCGGAAGCTGAGAATTCAGAGGCTAATGATGAAACATCCGAAGCCTCCGAAGA
>JBJTXE010000250.1:0-3303 GCA_046082075.1 Bacteroidota bacterium | reverse complement strand
CGTGAAATGGGAGGTAGCACTCCGAAAGCATCGGCCGTCAGGAAAAAGATGTTTTTGGGGGTGCTTCCAACCGAAGGAACCACAATGTTATCGATGTGGTGGATCGGGTAGGAGACCCTGGTATTTTCCGTAATGGAACCGTCGGCGTAATCGGGTTCGTTCGAGCCTTCCTTGAACCCAATGTTCTCCAACAAAGCGCCAGGTTTAATGGCATCGAATATTTGAGGTTCTTTTTCACGGCTCAAATCGATGGTTTTGGCATAGCAACCTCCTTCAAAATTAAAGACTTCGTCGTTGGCCCACCCGTGTTCGTCGTCGCCAATCAAATGGCGGTTGGGGTCGGACGATAGGGTGGTTTTTCCCGTTCCCGACAAACCGAAGAAAATCGCGGTGTCACCCCCTTCGCCAATGTTGGCAGAGCAGTGCATGGAAAGCACCTTTTGTTGATGAGGCAATAAAAAATTCAGGGCGGAAAAAATGCCTTTTTTGATTTCTCCGGTGTAGCCTGTGCCGCCAATTAAAATCATTTTTCGGGTAAAATTCAATACCGCAAAGTTCGATTGACGGGTTTCATCCACGGCAGGGTCCGCCAAGAACCCGGGAAGGCAGACAACGTGCCATTCGGGAGAAAAGTTTTTCAGCTCCTCGGCGTTGGGGCGAAGGAACATGTTGTAGGCGAATAAATTGGACCATGGAAACTCGGCTACCACGCGCAGCGGCAATCGGTACGCATCCGAGGCGCAAGCGTAGGCGTCTCTCACGTAGAGGGAGATTTCGGAGGCATATTCCATCATTTTATCGTACAACCGGTCGAAGGCTTCTGGGCTAAAACCAAGGTTGACGTCACCCCACCACACGGCGTCTTCCGTCAGGGCATCGCGCACAATAAAACGGTCCTTTGGAGACCTTCCGGTGAATTTCCCGGTATTTATGGCCAGGGCACCGTTATCGGTTAATCGCCCCTGGTTCAATTCAAGGGTGATTTCAACCAAACGCTCCGGGGATAAATCCCAGTGAATGGGTTGTGAAGTGGTTAATCCAAGAGAGGATTCAAGGTTTTTTAGGGTGTTGATGATGTGTTGATCTTGCATGAATGAAAGATTAAAGTGCTGCAAAACTAAGGTTATTTCCCCCTGTCAATGTTAAATCTTACGTTCTTTTACCAACAATTAGAGCAGCGATGTTGAAAACAAAGCCAACAAATCTTCGGTTTTTCGAGGCTGTACACTAACTTCGCTTACAATGTACAAATTTCTATTTTCCTTGCTTCTCGGTACGCTCGTGGTCCTTGGATGCGTGGTTGATCCTGCCTTGGACGATCCTAAACCTGATATTCAACAACGTTGGTTAACCCCCGCCTTGCTGGCGCTTCAAAATCAACCGCAAAGGCTTGCGGCACAATTGGATTCCAATACGGTTTGTCTGAAAAATGAAGGAGCATCCCTTCCATTAAATAATCTTCAGCCCAACACCTCGGTCCTTACCTTGGGAGGCAATAGCGATGCATTCGTGGAGGGATTGAAGTTGTTTTTTCAACCCAGCGTAGCGTATATTTACGCAGAGCAGGCCGTAGAGGAAGTTGAAAAAATGAAAACGGTCGAACGCTGCATTGTAAGCGTGCATGCTGCGGGTCCAAATTCCACCGAATTGAGCGATTGGTCCCTAAAAACCCTGGATAAAATACCGAAAAGCAAGGAAATGCTTTTGGTAATTTTTGGGGATTTCCGAAAAATCAAGGAAGCGTATCTCGAACGCTTTGATGCGGTGCTTTGGGTTCCTGAAAATCATCCAGAGGCTCAGAACCGCTGCGCTCAAAAACTTATAGGGGCGCTTCCGGTAGTTGGGCGTTTGGATAAAAAAATACTTGATTTTGAAGCGGGTTATGGGATTTATGTAGCTTCCAACGGCCGTTTGAGTTTCGAAACTCCTGAAGCTTTGGGCATGGATTCGAAGCGCTTTGAAAAAATAGACCAAATGGCCTTAAACGGCATTAGTGCAGGAGCGTATCCTGGATGCCAAATAGTGGTGGCCGTTAAAGGCAAGGTAATTTACCGCAAATCCTTTGGAAGCTATACTTACGACAAGGCCTCATCGAAAGTGAGCGATAATTCGCTGTACGACATTGCTTCCATTACCAAAATCGCTGCATCGACCTTAACGGCCATGAAGTTGCATTCTGATGGTCAATTAGACTTGGACGAGCGTGTAGGGAAATACATTCCGGAGGTAACGGGGGAAACAGCCTACAAGAGCATTGTGATCCGTGAAATGATGACCCATCAGGCAGGATTGGAACCTTTTATTCCTTTTTACAAGCGTACTTTGACCGATGGAAAACCGACCTTACCTTGGTATGCAACCCAAAAGGATGAGGTATTTGGGTTGGAAGTAGCGGATCAATTGTATATGAAATCCGTGTACAAAGACTCGATGTACGCACGGATTTTACGGAACCCTCTAAAAGAAAAAAAATACGTGTATTCCGATTTGTGCTATTATTTCATGCAACCCATTTTTGAAAAACTTACGGGTCAGTCCTTGGATGCCTATGTTCGTTCTACCTTTTATCAAGCCATGGGGCTTCAATACATCGGATATAAACCCTTAACGCATTTTGCCAAGGAGCAGATTGTTCCTACGGAAAACGAAAATTACTTCCGTAAGCAGTTGCTTTGGGGGCACGTGCACGATCCAGGGGCCGCCATGCTCGGCGGGGTTGCGGGACATGCCGGTTTGTTTTCAAACGCAACCGATTTAGCCAGCGTCATGCAGTTGTTTTTGAATAAGGGGAACTATGCGGGTCAAACCTTCTTCCATGAAGCTACGGTGCAAGAATTTACCAAGGCGCAATTCGCCGGTAATAAACGAGGTATTGGTTTCGACCGTCCTAGTGCGAGCGGGGGAGGAACCTGCGACGAATTGGCTTCTCAGAAGAGCTTTGGCCATTCCGGTTTTACCGGAACCTTGGCATGGGCCGACCCCAAAAACGAGGTGTTATTCGTGTTCCTCTCGAACCGAGTGCATCCAAGTCAAGACAATTGGAAAATCCGTGACATGAATATTCGTACCAACATTCAACACGTCGTCTATGAAATCGTCAACGAGCGTTTTAAGAATTAATCATTTAATGAAATTCCTTACTTTAGCCCCGTGAAACCTCGATGGACATTGATTTTTATGCTGCTTCAAACGCTTTGTTTTGGGCAATCCTACAACTATTATTTTGGGAACATCCATGCCCATTCGGGTTATTCGGATGGGAATAAAGACAGCTTAACTTCGGGTTTGTATACCCCATATCAG
>JBJTXE010000249.1:0-3257 GCA_046082075.1 Bacteroidota bacterium | reverse complement strand
AGGTGATTTCGCACACAATCGGCCCTTCTGCCAGAATAAGGATGGGTACTGAGCATGGAAGTCATGCTCTCATTTTCTTCTCCCTCCTTTGCTTGCATTCGTTTCCATAAAGCAATGGTGTGGCACGTTTGATACCCCGCAGTTTTAGCTAAATCTACTCCCCACATGTCGCAATGCGCCTCATTTTTTTGGTTGAAGGATAGCGTCAAAATGTTTGCTACAAAGACGGTAAACTTTCCAAACCGCTGTCCTATGTACTTATCGTAGGTTTTACTTTTTGCAATATTCTCGCGGATATGTCCCAATTCATTGTGGGCGATTTCATGGGCCAAAATTGCTGCCATTTCGTGCTTATCCTTGCAAAACTTGTACATGCCCTTGGTGAAAAATATTTTTCCTCCTGCTGTGAAGGCATTGATCATTGGATCATCAATGTAATATAGTTTGTACGTGAACCCCCTGGGTTCTTGAATTTTTGCTTTTAATTTGGTGAGAATACCGCGCAATAGATCCAGTTCAGCTCCCGAGGAAATAAAGGTATACTCCTTTTTGCACTCATCTAAAACTTGAATCCCAGCACCAACTTCTTCCGAAAAACTTGCTTCAACCCCAAGCGTTGAAATAATTTCTTTTTCCCAATCCGCAAGCCAAATGGTGGTGGAACTTTCCAAACACGAAAAGTCATAGGTAATCTTCTTTTTCGTTTGAGCA
The DNA here is from genome assembly GCA_046082075.1 of Bacteroidota bacterium. GTDB lineage: Bacteria > Bacteroidota > Bacteroidia > Flavobacteriales_D > Crocinitomicaceae > UBA952. The sequence continues at coordinate 2,546 of JBJTXE010000249.1, read as the reverse complement.
TTGAGGTGGGCATTCAACAAAAAAACACTTATTAATAGGACATATTTCATGGTGCGTAAAATTAAAACTTTACAGGACTCAAAATCTGCGAACTTTTAGGTTCTAACAAATCGCACCTTGAATGGGCAGTTATTGCTACCAAATACCAAGAAATAATTGCCGGGCATCAGTGAACGAATATCTATCGAGGTGATAGTAGTGCCGTTTTCCCAAGAACTTGTTGCATGTTGAAGAGGAATTCTGGTCCCATCCGATGCAACAGCGTAAATTGTTTCGAGAGGAATTTGATGCGTTTGCAGTTTAATTAATTCGGCACTCGGATTAGGATATAACCCCAATATAACGCCTTTTGAAACATCTTCTAGCCCGACAAAATCGGCTGCACGGACCTGCCAAGGCATGAGGAAAGGCCCCATGACCAACAGCTGGTGCATTGGCCAAGGTTAGCGCATTGCTGCCCGCATTCGTAACATACGATTTAACGCAGCTGCTGGTAGGATCCATCTGGTCGATGGTAGCTACATTGTACCAATCGCCTTGTACTTTTTGAGGCGTGATATCCACCAAAATAAACCCTTTTTTGGTGAGTTCTACGTATTTAATGTGCGGATTTTGAACCGTAATAAGGGCGGATAAATTGATGGGAGAACCAGGAGAAGTAACGCTTGGTGTTACCATTTCCACTCCAACCGAAGTATTTCCATTTTTCAGGTCCAAAGCCCAGCTGGTATGAATGTTGGGGTGCAAAGAACACCATAGACTCATTAAAATCCATTATTTTTAAGCCATGGAAACGGAAAAATCGACGGATGAAATTGGCTTTGGTACTAAAAATTATACCTCCAATACACGGTACCTGAACCCTGACGGTTCTTTTAACATACAACGGAAAGGAAAGCATTTTTGGGAGAATTTCGATGGCTATCATCTTCTGATTACAATGCCTACCGTTAAGTTCCTTGCGGTGGTGGTTTTCGGTTATGTGGTTATCAATACCCTTTTTGCCATGATGTACATGGCCATTGGCGTTGAGCATTTTGGTAATTTAAAACCCACGACGTGGTTTAACGATTTCATGCAGTTGTTTTTTTTCAGTGCCCAGACCTTTACCACCGTAGGCTATGGACATCTTTACCCTAAAGGAAACCTGGCAGGGTTGGTTGCAACGGTAGAAGCGGCCCTAGGTTTAATGGGTTTTGCCTTAGCAACCGGTATTCTTTATGCCAGGTTTTCACGGCCACAAAGCCTATTTTTATTCAGCCGAAACATGCTTATTTCTCCCTACAAAGAAGGCAATGGCTTGATGTTTCGATTGACTAATCCCAAGAAAAATGAGTTAATTGAAGCGGAAGTCCAGGTCGTTTTATCCATAATTGATGAGTCAACAGGTCGTCGTTTTTTTCGGCCTCTTGACCTTGAGTTAAGAAAGATTAATTTCTTGGCCCTGTCCTGGACGGTGGTTCATCCCCTCAGCGTGGATAGCCCACTGCATCATTTTACCATGGAGGATTACCAAAGGGTAGATGCTGAATTTCTCATTTTTATCAAAGCCATTGATGATACCTACGAACAAATGGTGCATTCAAGGCATTCCTACACCTTTGCTGATCTTGTCCCTCATGCTAAATTTAAACCCATGGTACCACGTGCTAACGGGAAAGGAAAAATCATTTTAAACATTCATGAGATCCATGAATACGATCAGGTAGTGTAGCTTTCAGCAATTATACTACTACCATCTCATGGCGAAACAAGGATTTCTGAAAATCAATGTCGATGCGTCCGAGGAATAAGCCTGCCCATCCTGTTTGGTTGATCAATACTGGCTGCTTGTCGCGGTTTTCCGTTAACAAGGGTTTTTCCAAAAAGGTGTGGGTATGTCCACCTAAAATGAGGTGAATGTTGCTGCTTTGCGATGCCAGTACCTTATCCGAGATTTGATTTGAAGCATATTCAAACCCTAAATGCGACAAACATACGATGAGGTCACAGTGCTGTTCTTTTAAGTACTTCGCCGTATCGTTGGCTATCTGCACCGGGTCAAGGTAATTCATTCCTCCGTAATTGGCTTTTCCCGCTAATCCTTCCAGATTGACTCCAATGCCAAATAGGCCTATCCGAAGGCCTCCTTTCTTTATGATTAAATGAGGCAATGTTGCGCCTTCGAGTACAGTGCTTTTAAAATCGTAGTTGCTGCACAGGAAGGGGAAATTGGCATGTTGTTGTGCCTTTTTAAATCCATCCAATCCGATATCGAAATCGTGGTTTCCCATGGTTGCAGCATCGTATTGCATGGCACTCATGAGTTTCATTTCGAGCACCCCGTGGTATTTGTTGAAGTAGGGAGTGCCTTGAAAAATATCGCCCGAATCCAAGAGCAATACATGCTCCTCCTCCGAGCGGATTTTTTCAATCAACGCAGCTCTTTTGGCTACGCCACCCATTCCCGGGTACTTCGCATGCGACATGGGAAATGGATCGATGTTCGAATGCGTATCGTTGGTGTGGAGGATGGTCAATTTTTTAGCCTTTGTCAAGGTTTGTGC
>JBJTXE010000248.1:0-3296 GCA_046082075.1 Bacteroidota bacterium | reverse complement strand
CGGAGCTGCCGGAGGAGGCGTTTGGAAATCACAAGACGGGGGCATCAGGTTTACCTCTATTTTTGACCAGTATTGCCAATCCATTGGCTGCGTGAGCATTGACCCCAACGACCCCGACAACACCTACTGGGTTGGAACCGGTGAAACTTGGACCAGGAACAGCGTTTCAGTAGGCGACGGAATATATCAAACCACCGACGGAGGAAAAAACTGGACCAATATGGGGCTTCCGAAGTCCGACCGCATTGCCTCGATCCAAATCAATCCCAATAATTCGAATGAAGTATTCGTGGCTGTTTTAGGCGCCCTTTGGGGACCAAGCGACGAGCGTGGGGTGTATAAAACATCCGACGGCGGAAAAACATGGACCAATGTGTTATCCGTCAACAACACTACAGGTTGCTCAGAATTGGTGATGGACCCAACACAACCCAATGTCCTGTACGCAGCGTTTTGGGAATTTCGTCGATCGGCTTATTCGTTTAATTCCGGTGGATTGAATTCCGCTTTGTACAAAAGCACCGATGGTGGTAACACATGGAAAAAATTGGAGAACGGCTTGCCTAAGGGTAAAAAAGGACGCATCGCCGTGGCCATTGCGCCCTCCAATGCTCAAATCTTATACGCGGTTATCGAAGCCGAGAAAAAAGAAGAAAAAGGACTTTACCGCTCCGACGATGGGGGTAATTCATGGACCTTTCTCAACGGAGATTTCGCACTAACCGTTCGTCCTTTTTACTTCTCACGAATTACCGTGCATCCTTCCGACCCCAACATCATCGCCAAAGCAGGATTATTTGGTTCGATTAGTCGCGACGGCGGAAAAACTTTTGAGAATCTAGGTTCCATGCATTCTGACATTCATGACATCGTGTTTGACAAAACCCAACCAAACAAAATGTTGGTCGCTACGGATGGAGGATTATATTTATCCCTCAACGGAGGGAGCAGCCTAGAAATCGTGGAGAATTTACCCTTGTCTCAATTTTACCACGTAAGCATCGATAACCGCAATCCCTACTATGTCTTTGGCGGATTGCAAGACAACAATTCTTGGTTTGGTCCTTCGTCTAGTCCCGGAGGAGTGGAAGCCCGCGATTGGGAATTGGTGGGACAAGGCGACGGATTCCGAGTATACCCCCATCCTACTAATCCCAAGATTGTTTATTCTGAAATGCAAGGTGCTGAAGCGATTTGGCGCTTTGATGTAGAAAAACAGCAACTTAAAACAGTGAAGCCGTATGCCCTAGAGGGAGAACCAAAACTGCGCTTTAATTGGAATGCGTCGTTAACGACGAGCAAGCATCAGCCCGATCGCTTGTACGTGGGAAGCCAATACGTGCATATTTCCAACGACCGTGGGGATACATGGACAAAAATTTCCCCGGATTTAACCACCAACGATGCGACCAAGCAACAACAAGAAGGTTCCGGAGGATTGTCTGCGGATAATTCAGGAGCGGAAAACCATTGCACCATTTTTTCCATTGCCGAATCTCCTATCAGTGATCAAATTTTGTGGATAGGAACCGACGATGGAAACGTTCAGCTGACAAAAGATGGAGGGAAATCATGGGAAAATCTAAGCCGCAACTTCCCTGGATTACCCGCAAATACCTGGTGCTATCACCTTGAGGCCAGCGTTCATGGAAAAGAAATCGCTTACGCGGTCTTCGATGGACATGCTAAAAACGACTATACTCCCTATGTTTACAAAACCATGGATTTTGGAAAAACGTGGAAATCCATTGTGACTCCCGAGATAACAACCTTTGTCAGGAATATCCAAGAGGACTTTGTGAACCAGGACCTCCTATACCTTGGTGCAGAAAGCGGACTCTACATTACCTTGAACGGAGGTAAAAATTGGTCGGCTTTCACCAACAACTTCCCCAAAGTGGCCGTCCATTATTTGGAATTGCATCCGACAAAGCATGCTTTAATTGCTGCAACTCACGGGCGTGGAATCATCATTCTCGACGATGTACGTCCTTTGCGAGGGATTAAGGAAGAACGTTTAACCAAGAATTTGAGTTTTTTCGATACGGATGTTTTTACCCTGCCCGAGAAAAGTAATTTTGGCGGAACGGCCTCTGAGAACCAATTTGTAGGGGATAATCCCAGCGGCAACGCTAAAATCAGTTATTTCCTGCCCAAGCGTCATACCTTCGGCAAAATGACGGGAGAAATTACGGACCTCGAAGGGAAGCTCGTATCCAAAATAGAGGTCGGAAAAAACAAAGGAATCAATACCGTTGAATGGGGATTCAATGCCTTGGCTCCCAAGACTGCTAAAGGCAAAGGGTTTTCGATTACCCCAGCTCCTTCCGTGAAGGCGGGGAAGTATAAAGTTAAAATCACCAAAGGGAACGAAGTATTCGAAGAAATCATCGAAGTGCGTTACGATTCTACCTCTAGCTTCACTGCTTCGGACAGGGTTAAACAGCAGCAATGTACGCAAGAACTCTTTTCTATGGTGGAGGATTTAGCGTATTTGGTGTATCAAATCGATCAATGGGACGCCAAAGTTCAAGAATTTAAGAGCAAGAACAGCAAGCCGAATAAAACGGTGGATGCCTTGGTGAAAGAATTACCCGCCATGCGAAACAAGTTGGTCGTTACTACCGGGGACAATTATGTTGGTACCGCAGAAGACCAATTGCGCGAAAAAATCAATGAGATTTACGGAACCATCGCAGGTTATTTTGGGGCTCCTTCCGAATCGGAACTGGCCAATGTAAAAGGACTGAAGAACCAATTAACCGCTGCACAACAAGCGTTCAATGCCCTGAAAGAAGGAAAAATCAAAGAATTTTCCGCAATGTTAGCGAAGAATACTTCCGTTACTGCCCCGGAAATTCTAACCAAAGAGGACTTTCTGAAACAGTGATGAAATTTCGGGTTGCCGTGCAATTTAGGGTGTCATGCAGCGTAGAAAGGGTCTTCAAGACACCGATGCTCTGCGATGTAACCTTAATTCATACAGGGTATGGATTGATGCCAAAGATCATTTCGGTCAGCCATGACCAAGATTGGGGGAAACCGGGCAGCTCTAAAAAAATCTACGCAGCAAAGTCGATAACGCAACCGGGAGGATTTGTCTCGATGGATCATGTTTTGGAACGCATAGAAAATGAACGATGGGAAATTCAAGTGGATCATTTTCAATCATGGATGTTGGGATTTTATCAATTCAATGGCACTTGGGAAACGAAGGAAATCTCTCCACATTTAATTCAAATCACCTATACTTACCACCTGTTTGGAAAAGGTGCTTTGCTCATTCCTTTGCAATG
>JBJTXE010000247.1:0-2774 GCA_046082075.1 Bacteroidota bacterium | reverse complement strand
CAATCCGACATTGATCTGGTAATTGTTGGTAGCGCCATGTGGGATAAGCAGCAATTTAACCTGAACGAAGCGCAAAAATCCCACGTACATTTCTTGGGATATCTTGAAAAATCGGAGCTGGTGAACGTAATGGCCGCTGCCTTGGCACTGACCTATGTTCCATACTTTGAAGGTTTTGGAATACCGATGGTGGAAGCAATGCGATGCGGAACGCCCATTCTCTGCTCCAATAATACCTGCCTGCCTGAGGTTGCAGGTGATGCCGCGATCTACTGCGACCCATTCAATGAAGACGATATTTTCATGGGATTGCAGCGCATGCAGAATGAACCGCATTTGCTGGAACAGCTTTCCCAAAAGGGGCTCGAAAGAGGCAAAAAATTTTCGTGGGATAACGCTGCGCGAGAAGCATGGGATAAACTCAAGCTTACCGCAAACACTTAAAGTAATCAAAGGGCTCTTGGCAAGCTAAACATTGGTAATGCGCCTTACAGGCGGTACTTCCAAATTGGCTTACCATGCGCGTATTCTGGGACTTGCACAAAGGACAAGGAACCACCGGGGGCTTACTGAACAGTACGCTTTTATCGACCTCATCCACGGGTGGCGCAATGCCGTATTCCTCCAGTTTTCTTTTACCTTCTTCCGAAATCCAATCGGTGGTCCAAGCGGGCGAAAGAACGGTTTCAATGGTGAAATTTTGAATGTTATTCTGAGATAAGGTAGTTCGTATATCAGCCTCAATGGTTTGCATTGCGGGACAACCGCTATACGTAGGAGTAATGACAATCGTCCAATGGTTGTTCTCACAGGTTAAGGAACGCAGAATTCCCAAATCCAAAATGTTTAGCACGGGGACCTCTGGATCCTTTACTTGGGATAAAATTTCGTGTAATTCTTCCAATGTTACCATTGCATCCCTGGATAGGCGCGTTGCATGTATTGCATTTGGGCTAGAATATACCCCATGTGTTCTGAGTGCCTTCCCAAGCGGCCTGCGCCAAAAAATCCTTGGTTCTCGGGAATTTGCAAGGTGGCGGTTTGCATGACTGATTCAACGGTTTTCAACCACGTTTCACGCAAATCAGCTAAGTTTGGAATAATCCCAGTATCTACCAGTTCCCTTTCTACCTCATCCATGAAGAACAATTCTTGAGTGTAACGCCAAAGATCAAATACGGCAAACTGCGCACGTTCGCGGGACAACTTCGTGCCATCACCCAAACGGATGACCCATTCGGATGAATGCTTTAAATGGTAACGCGTTTCCTTCAAGGATTTTTCGGCAATCGCGGCAATGGTTTCGTCATTGGACTGCATCATGTGCTGAAACAAAGGAACGCGAAACGCATCGAAGAAAAATTGACGCACCAGCGTATCAGCAAAGTTACCGTTGGGTTGTTCTAAGAGTACCGCATTGTAATATTGATGTTCGAAGCGCAAGAAGGCCAATTCGTCGGCGTCCTTGAATTCAGCACTTAAGGTCGCGGCATAGGTGTAAATATTCGTGGCCTGACCGATTAAGTCGAGGGCGATATTCGTCATGGCGATGTCCTCTTCCAGAATGGGTCCATGACCGCACAATTCAGAGAGACGCTGACCTAAGATCATACTGTCGTCGCCAAGTCGCAGTAAAAATTTGAGTTTACTATCCATGGGTTACATGTGTTCAATCCCGTCGGGAAGGTCGTAAAAGGTGGGGTGGCGGTATACTTTGGAATCGGCTGGTTCAAACAGGGCATCTGCTTCCGTTGGGTCTGAAGCAACGATCATCGAAGATTGCACTACCCAAATGGATATTCCTTCCGATCGTCGTGTATACACATCCCTGGCATTTTGCAACGCCATTTCAGCATCTGGAGCGCGAAGGCTCCCTACGTGTTTGTGATTTAAGCCTTGTTTGCTACGAATAAACACCTCCCAAAGAGGCCATTCATTGGATTTCATACTTATTGATTTTCGCGCATTTTTCGTTTTTCAGCGAAGGCAAGAGCCGCTTCTCTTACCCATGCTCCTTCTTCTTTTGCCTTGACTCGTGCTTCGATGCGCTCTTTGTTGCAAGGGCCGTTCCCGCCAACCACTTGCCAAAACTCGTCCCAATCGATGTCGCCAAAATCGTAATGTCCTCGTTCTTCGTTCCACTTTAATTTTGGATCCGGTATGGTTAATCCGATTAATTCCGCTTGGGGGACGGTCGCATCCACAAAGGCTTGGCGCAATTCGTCGTTGGTGTAGCGTTTTACCCGCCAACGCATGGATTGCTCTGTATGTTTTGATTCTGCATCGCTTGGTCCGAACATCATGAGTGACGGCCACCAAAAGCGATTTAGCGCATCTTGGGCCATTGCCTTTTGCAAATCGGTTCCGCTCATAAGGTTCGTCATGATTTCATACCCTTGGCGTTGATGAAAAGATTCTTCTTTACAAATTTTTACCATGGCTCGAGCATAAGGTCCATACGACGTTCTGCACAGCGCCACTTGATTCATGATAGCGGCACCGTCCACTAACCACCCAACCGCGCCCATGTCGGCCCAGGTGAGGGTTGGATAATTAAAAATGGAGGAATACTTAACCTTGCCTTCGTGTAAATCATCGATGGTTTCTTCACGGCTCACTCCCAAGGTTTCTGTGGCGGAATACAAATAAAGACCGTGACCTGCTTCGTCTTGAACCTTCGCTAATAACACTGCCTTACGACGTAAACTCGGAGCCCGTGTTATCCAATTTCCTTCTGGCAACATACCAACAATCTCGCTATGGGCATGCTGAGA
>JBJTXE010000246.1:0-4661 GCA_046082075.1 Bacteroidota bacterium | reverse complement strand
TTTCCGTTTCGAGATTTCGTGCAGCTCCATGTTCATCAACGGACGAAATACCCACGTATAATTCTAGGGTCTTGCTGGATTTTGGAAAAGTTAAAACCAGGCGATGTTGTCCGTTTTCAGTAACTTTTTCCATTTTTTCATAGGGCTCTGAGGTCTTGAGGGAAAAATAGAAATATTGGTGTTTTGCCCATCCTTCCGATTCACGAAATCCTCGAATTTCATTCGGCGAAATAAGGCTGAAATCCGCGTTGATTACCTTGTCACGGTAATCTAAGTCCAAAACAATGTAGCGATTTCCTTCGCCGTTGAAGGTGTATTTGTGGATACCGCATCGCGGTGTTGCGGTAAGCTCAGCGGCAATGTTGCCTTCCTTTAAATGAACGGTATAGTAACCAGGTTCGGCCTTTTCCGAAGAATGCGAAAAAGCAGAGCCGTATCCTTGCGCGTCTTTATACCTCGGGTTTTTCGGGTAGTTACCACAAACGGGAGTGATTAATAAGTCGGCGTAGTCTGGTACTCCCGTTCCGCTCAAATGGGTATGACTGAACCCATAAATGACCGTATCGCTGTAGTGGTAGCCTCCACAACCGTCCCAGCCTTCCATGCGGGTGTCGGGGCTCAACTGAACCATGCCAAAAGGAACCGTTGCTCCTGGAAAGGTGTGGCCGTGTCCTCCTGTACCGATCAATGGATTGACCCATTGCGTAATGGAGGAGGGGGTATCTCGGAGGTTAGATAAGACAATTCTGGCCTTATCGGAGGATATTTTTAAGGGGGTAACCTGTGCATATAAGGCTGCTGATACCAGGCCGACTAAAAGCGTAAAGAAGGATCTCATAATTTGAGGTCTTGAAAAGATTTCTTTCGGAGAAGAAAAAATTGAACGATGAGGTTGATGTTTTTCCGGCCTTGGATGTCAGTGGAAACGCCTTTTTGCCGCTGTTTTAACAATCTTGGTAAGGCGCTATACAATGCCATATGGGCTTTAAAAACTTGGTAGAATAGGCTAATACGTCCCTTTGCGAGAAATTGCCAAGCTGCGATGCCGTCCCATGCCATACGAATAAAAAGCCTTCCTGGCCAAAATCCGCGTTGGTTCTTTACCAACATGAATAGGTTGTTGCGAAAATTCAGGTAGGTTTTTCGGGGGGAATCGTACGCTAAGGTTCCTCCTCCTAAGTGGTAAACCTTGGAGGCAGGTTCAACCCAAATTTGATAACCGGCATGCTGCATCCGCCAACATAAATCGATTTCTTCCATGTGGGCAAAAAAATGAGGGTCGAACCCATCCATCTCATGAAATACCTCGCTTTTGACCATCAAGCAGGCTCCGCTCGCCCAAAAAACCGGAACCGCCTCGTCGTATTGTCCATGGTCTACTTCGCATTCCGAGAAAATACGTCCTCGGCAAAAAGGGAAGCCGTTGCGGTCCAAGAATCCTCCGCTGGCTCCGGCATGCTCAAATTTTGTGGGTTCTAGGTAGCTGAGTATTTTGGGTTGCACCGCGGCGATGTTTTCCGATTTCAACCGCTCGAGCATAGGAGAGAGGTAGCCCGCGGTAACTTCTACGTCAGAATTCAGGAGCAAATAATATTGAAATCTACCTTTAAGTTGTATTAATCCTTCGTTGTAGCCTTTTGCAAACCCCCAGTTTTGATTTAACCTGATTTGCTCTACCATAGGGAACTCGGATGCAAGAAAGGACAGGGAGTCATCGTTGGATCCGTTGTCAATCACAACAATAGCATGTTCCTCAGTATGTTTTACCACCGAAGGAAGGAAGGTAGCCAGGTGCTGTTTACCGTTATAATTGAGAATGACAATGGCAAGTTCTCTCATGAATCAGTACTGCCGAAATAAATCGTTGCTGTTTTGTCCCCAACTGCGCTGGTTGAAGAGGTTGGGGTCGTCTACCGTACCATTAACCGTATTTCTCCTAGACAAGACTTGCGACCACCCTGGGTTTTTAACCTCCCCAATGAGGTCGCTGTGCAGCAAACGGTAGGCATTGTTGGTGAGATCTGGGTTGTAAAAAATAAATCGTTTATTGCTGAATTTCCCAATTTTATTGTAAAACCATACTTCGTAGGGATATTCGGAGGGGGATCCTTCTTTGAGGTTGGAGGTGCTTGGGGCACCGTACTGAAGGTACACCCTTCCTCGATCGGTTTCATACCCTTGTTGAAAGTTGGTTTTGTATAGACCTTGAACGTAAAGTACTTGTTGTTTATACTTTATCCAAGCCGTGTAAGCATCCGTTGGAGCGGTTTGCAGCCAAAAGGCTTGGAGGTATTTTCGTATCGACCCAATATCCTTTGATTTTAACAAATCGCGAATGTTGCGGTTTTCAGCCGCTTTTGTAATGGGAAGAATACTTCCTAAGTAAAAATGTAAACTGTCGTCCGATATTGAGGCTTGGAAGGCAGGATCCATGACTACGTTATGAAAATCGAGGGTGTCGTCCGCTGAGAAATTACCCCGCTCAAAGGTATAAGTGCTTGTTTGAAGAATGCTGTCTTTTTCGTTGATTATAGCAATTTCATAAGCATAAGATCCACTCGGAAGCGGAGCAATATCAATGGTTTTTAACTTTGGAATTACGGCATCTTGGTCTTTGATTTCGTAGATTTGATGATACGCGTATATTTCTTTTTGTTCTTCGGTGTCGATCAGGCGTTCCTCCAAAAACATCCGGTTTTGAGCGGTTCCCGTATTCCGATAAATTTCATAGTAAAAAGGAATTTTGCTCAGCTGTGTTCCATAATAGGCATTAATTTTTGGCACCATCTGAAATCCGTTTTTCTGAAACATTCCAGCGCTCGTATCGGGTACCGCAAGTTCTATGGCTTCAAGTTGTGAAACGGACACACTTTTGGAAAGATCCAATATTTCCAATAACTGACTTCCTTGCACCATCGATTTGTCGTTGTTTTGATCTGCAATTTTGAGGTTGATTTGATGAATACCCGGCGGAAGAGGAATTCTTCGAAGTTCGTAGAAATCTTCCACTACACTATCGATGAACAATGGACTATTCAATAAGTAGGCATCATTGAATAAGGTCTTGATGCTGTCTTTGATCTCGATGCTGAGAAAAACCGTTGCTTGCAATCCGTCTTTAGAGGCTTTGAATTTGGTACTTCTGGCGTCGAATTGGAAATGAAGTTCCAGATAGTTACCAATTTCGGGGTCATAAAATTGGACCGTGTTGAAATAGGCGCGAACCGTTTTTTTTTGAGCATAGCTATGGCTCAAACAAAAAATGATGATTCCAAATAAAAGTATTCGTTGCATTCCCTTAAATGTATAAAATTTACTCATCAAAATGCAATCTAATCTTTTGAGTGAGCTGTCGGTTATAGGTCTCCACTAAATATTTGAGGTAGTTCTCGGTGGATTTAGAGATGCACCGTGTGTAATTTTTAATACGGTGATTGATATGTTCCTGAAGCATGTCAATGCATCGAATTCCTTCATCCTGATTGGTTGCTTTTCCAGTAATAGCCTCAAAGTGGTTGTTGAGAGAATTTTCTACAGCCAATTTACCTTTGATTCCTGCGTCGAGGCATTCGTAGTAGTTTTCTTTCATGTTGAAGCGGTTCAATACCTCGAGGTCCAAGTATTTTTCATAGCCTTTGGGAAATTCGAATTCTATCTCAAACTCGAGGTCTTCCAATTCTGAAATGCGGGATTCCAAGAAGCGGTCAGGAAAACGAAAGGCATCCTGCCAGTTTACATGGTCTTGCCAATAACCAAAGCGGCGCACATTATTTCCAAGGTCAATGACTTGAAAGTTATCTTTTCCGGGTATTTTGCGGGAGCCCCGGCCAATCATTTGATGATACAGTGTCAAGGAGCGTGTAGCGCGATTGATGATTATGGTTTTTACGGTTGGCTCGTCGAACCCGGTAGTTAAAATCCCAACCGAGGTGAGAACCGCATTCGGAGTTTTTTTGAACCAACTCAACACCTCTTTCCGTTCTTTTTCACCCATGGTACTGTCCAGGTGACGCACGTTGTACTTATGTTTTTTAAATAGCTCAAAAACTTGAATGGATGTTTCTATTCCCGCATTGAAAATTAGCGTTTTGGTCCCGAGAGCAACTTCTTCATAGGCAAAAAGCAACTTTTCTTGCATGAAATAATTGCTGAAAACTATGTCGGAACTACTCACCGTGAAATCGCCGTTGTTCCCAATTTTCAGACCGTGTAAGTTTACGTCGTAATTATAGGTTTCTGCATCCGCTAAATACCCCAATTCAATAAGGCCCTTGATGCTTTCGCCATGGATTAACTTGTGGTAGTGGTCCTTTAACGGTAACGCTTTATTGCTGCTGAGCGGGGTGGCGGTAACACCAAGAATATTGCTTTCCTTGTAGTATTGAAAGATTTTCCGAAAACTATTATAGTGAGCTTCGTCCACAATTACGAGTCCAACTCCCTCAATAAAATTTTGATCGTCTTGTAGTCGGTTGTTAAGGGTTTCCACCATAGCAATGTAACAATCGCAATCCTGTTGGTCTTCAATGGTTTTAACCCCGGAGTTAATGATTTTATTGGTTACACCAATGGCTAAAAGCTGTTGGGATGTTTGAATCGAAAGCTCTATTCGATGGGTGAGAATGAGAACCCGTTTTTTCCATTCTTGGATGTACTGTTTG
>JBJTXE010000245.1:0-9922 GCA_046082075.1 Bacteroidota bacterium | reverse complement strand
TGAAGTACCTTACCGTTTGGATGACGACAAAATTCAAATCAGTTGTAATGCATCCAAAGGTGACGCCTCGATTGTTTGGTCGGACACTCGTATCGAGTTCATTGAGATTATTGCATCTAACGGTCAGTTCATGCCAACCATCCCTGTTTCGGACGCTAAGTCCCTACACATGAATGATTTGATGAATGGAACCTATACTTTGATTTTCAAAACATCTACGGAAGAGCTCTACACTAGAACGCTCGAAGTAAATCGATAAATTCTCCGGAAAGTTCCCTGTACTTTCCTTATTTCAGAAATCCCTAAACTGTTTTAGGGATTTTTTGTTTTATTCATTTGGTGGTAATACCGCTTTTGTGGTATTTTTGCAGCAATTATTTAAAACAATTCTAAATAAGATGATAACGGTTACCGACCAAGCTAAAAAGCAAGCGCTTCGTCTCATGGAGGATGAAGGAAAAGAAGGCTATTTTATTCGAGTGGGCGTTTCTGGAGGAGGGTGTTCGGGTCTCATGTACCAACTTACCTTCGATAACCAAGAAGGGGAACAAGATTCTTCGTTTGAAAACAACGGAATTAAAGTGGTGGTGGACCGCAAAAGTTACTTATACCTCATAGGAACGACCCTAGATTTTTCCGGAGGATTGAATGGAAAAGGATTTGTTTTTAATAACCCCAACGCGGATCGCACATGCGGTTGCGGAGAATCTTTTTCCGTATAGTCATGGCAGAATATACTGAAAACGAACTTGCGAACGACCTCAACCAACAAGAGTACCGCTACGGCTTTGTAACCGATATCGCTTCCGATGTTGCTCCGGCAGGTTTAGATGAACAGGTGATTCGATGGATTTCTGAAAAAAAGAGGGAGCCCCAGTGGTTGCTAGAGTTTCGATTGAAAGCCTTTGAAGTTTGGAAATCCATGGTGGAGCCAGAGTGGGCTCATGTGGCCTATCAAAAACCTGATTTTCAGGCAATTTCTTATTACGCAGCCCCAAAACAAAGTAAAAAATACGAGTCATGGGACGATGTTGATCCAGAAATGAAGGAAACCATGACCAAATTGGGCATTTCGTTGGAAGAACAACAACGACTTACCGGCGTGGCCGTGGATTTTGTGATGGATTCGGTTTCGGTGGGCACCTCGTTTAAAGCCAAATTGGCGGAATTGGGCATTGTGTTTTGTTCCTTTTCTGAAGCGGTACAAGAGCACCCCGATTTAGTAAAAAAATACCTAGGCTCCGTCGTTCCAATGACGGATAATTTTTACGCAGCATTGAACTCCGCGGTTTTTTCCGACGGTTCCTTTTGTTACATTCCCAAGGGAGTGCGTTGCCCGATGGAGTTGTCCACGTACTTTCGCATCAATGCCGGGGGCACTGGTCAGTTTGAGCGAACCCTTGTAGTGGCAGACGAATCGTCCTATGTTTCGTATTTGGAAGGCTGTACCGCGCCTCAACGCGATGAAAACCAATTGCATGCTGCCGTGGTGGAACTCGTTGCCCTCGACCAAGCGGAAATTAAATATTCAACCGTGCAAAATTGGTATCCCGGTGATAAAGAGGGAAAAGGCGGGGTCTTCAATTTTGTGACCAAACGAGGCATGTGCGAAACCCAAGCGAAAATCTCCTGGACTCAAGTAGAAACCGGTTCGGCAGTTACTTGGAAATACCCTTCGTGCATTTTGAAAGGCGATGGTTCCATCGGAGAGTTTTATTCCGTGGCGGTAACCAACAATTTTCAACAAGCGGATACTGGTACGAAAATGATCCATTTAGGTAAAAACACCAAGAGCACCATCATTTCTAAAGGAATCTCTGCCGGAAAGTCCCAAAACTCCTACCGTGGGTTAGTGCAAATTCACGCGCAAGCAGAAAATGCGCGTAATTTTTCCCAATGCGATTCTTTGCTCATGGGCAGCGAGTGCGGGGCTCATACCTTTCCGTACATCGAGTGTAAAAACGCAGGAGCGCAAATTGAACATGAAGCAACGACCTCTAAAATTGGAGAAGATCAGTTGTTTTATTGCCAGCAAAGAGGTATTTGCGAAGAAAAGGCCATCAGCCTCATTGTAAACGGCTATTGCAAAGAGGTTCTGAACCAATTGCCCATGGAATTCGCAGTAGAGGCACAAAAGTTATTAAGCATCAGTTTAGAAGGAAGTGTAGGATAGAAGAACTTAAGTATATGTTAGAAATTAAAGCATTGCATGCCTCCATCAACGGCACAGAAATTTTAAAAGGTCTAAACCTAACGGTTAGGGCAGGAGAAGTTCATGCTATCATGGGGCCCAACGGAGCGGGTAAAAGTACCTTGGCGAGCGTTTTAGCGGGGAAAGAAGATTACGAGATTATTTCCGGCGAAATTGTTTTCGAAGGGAAAGACCTGTTGGAACTTTCGGTGGAAGAACGCGCTCGCGAAGGCGTTTTTTTGGCCTTTCAATATCCCGTGGAAATACCCGGGGTTTCTAACGTGAATTTTCTTAAAACCGCCATGAATGAAATCCGTGAGCATCGAGGCTTACCGGCGCTTTCGGCAAAGGAGTTTTTATCCTTGGTGAAAGAAAAATCAGCCTTGGTAGAATTGGACGCATCCTTAGCCTCTCGTGCCGTGAATGAAGGGTTTTCTGGTGGTGAAAAAAAGCGCAACGAAATTTTTCAAATGGCCATGCTCGAACCCAAACTTGCCGTGCTGGACGAAACCGATTCCGGCCTTGACATCGATGCCCTTCGCATTGTAGCACAAGGAGTAAATACCTTAAAAACACCGGATAAGGCGACTTTGGTCATTACTCATTATCAACGCTTGCTGGACTACATCGTTCCAGATTATGTTCACGTACTGTTCGACGGTAAAATTGTAAAAACGGGCGGTAAAGAATTGGCCTTGGAACTTGAGGAAAAAGGATACGATTGGATTAAGACATGAGCGAGAATTTAGTGGCCTTTGAACACCAATTGGGTACAACAAGTTTATCGATGCCCGAGCTTCTTACCCAAGAAGCTAAGGAAGGAATTGCCCGTCAAGCATCTTTTCCCACCACCCGCGATGAGCCCTGGAAATATACCCGCCTTGCAAGGGTTGCCGGTTTAACCGTGGCTCCAATGGCGTTTAGAGGTGCTCCAACCCTCTTGAAGGGCATGGAGACGATTGATGTGATTTTTGAAAAGGGTACATGGTGGTGCTCGGCTGCTGTGGAAGGGTTAACGCTTCAATCGGCGAATGAAATTTCCCCAGAGTCTTGGCAGGCTTGCACCACCAAAGGACACGTTCAGCACTTAAATACCCTTACGGCACAAGGGGGCATTGGAATAACCGTAGCTACAGGTACGACGATCCAACAACCTGTTCGCATCATTCATCGCTGCAGCGGAGCGCAAGGTGCACTGGTGTTGCACCATCAAATCAAGGTGGAAGACCGTGCTAAAGTGCACATTGAGTTGATTTTTGAAGGCGAAGCAGAACAGGCCTATTCCAATGTTTTGACCGATTTTTTTGTCGGTAAGGAGGCCCAAGTGCATGTCGATAAATGGCAGAATACCCAAGGTGCTCATTACGGTTTTTACAACGAACGAATTTATCAGGAACATCATAGTATCTTTCGCATGCAAACGCTCACGGCCAACACCCATTTCACCCGAAACGACGTTGAGGTGTTTTCCCAAGGCGAAGCGGCACATACCCAACTTTATGGCGCCTTTTTTGGTCGGGGCCAACAGTTAATAGATAACCACACCTATGTCCATCACATGGCACCGCACGGTACCTCCGATGAGAACTACAAAGGGGTTTTGTGGGATAAGGCAACAGGGGTGTTCAACGGAAAGGTTAAGGTGTACCAAGACGCGCAAAAAATCAACGCGTATCAGTCCAATAAAAATTTGCTCTTGTCGAGCGCTGCCTCCATGAATGCTAAACCGGAACTTGAAATTTATGCCGATGACGTGAAGTGTTCCCACGGTTCTACTACCGGGCAGCTCGATGCACAAGCCCTTTTTTACCTTCAGGCCAGGGGCATTTCCAAAGCGAAGGCCACGGAAATGTTGGTGGGCGCCTTTTGCGCTGAGGTTTTTGAAGCTGTGCAATCGGAGTACATTCAAACGGCTATCGCCGAACATCTGACTTCGTAGAAAGTTCTTATTTTCGTGGAAACATTCTAGCCATGAAACTACGTTATTGGTCTATTTTTCTACTTTTTTGCGTGTTCTCCCTCCAAGCGCAGCACGACAAAGCCTTTGTGATTTATAATACCAAAGGGAAAGCGGTAAAGTACAAAGACCTCAAATCAAAAAGTTTAGCCGGAAATGTGGTGCTTTTTGGAGAATATCACGATAACCCCATTGTACATTGGTTGCAGTTGGAATTAACGCAGGATGCCTACGCTCAACACGGGGCGAACTTGATGCTCGGTTTTGAAATGTTTGAGCAAGACCAACAAGCCGTATTAAATCGCTACTTGCAAGGAGCATTTCCCGAAAAGAGTTTGAAAGATTCCTTGCGCCTGTGGCCGAATTACGAAACTGATTATGCGCCCCTCATTGAATTCGCTAAAACCAATAAGCTTCCTTGCATTGCGGATAACATTCAACGTAAATACGCAAGCCTCATGTTTAAGAAGGGACGAACGGCCTTTGACACCTTAGCACCGAGCATTTTACAGCAAATGGCGGATCCACACTTCGAAATTGATACCAATTTGAGCCAGTATAAGGAACTCAAGGAAATGGCCTCGCACATGCCTGCCGGAATGGGGGGGGCGTACATGCTCGAAAGCCAAGCTTTTAAAGACGCTACGATGGCTAAGTTTATGCTAAGCAACATGAAACCGATTTCGTTTTTCATGCATTACAATGGCGCGTATCATAGTGATTTTTATCAAGGCATCATGTGGTATTTGTTGAAGTCCAAACCGGAGTTACGCATCACCACGATTTCTACAGTAACACAAGGTGATATTAATTCCATGGACAAAGAACACCTGGGGAGAGCGGATTTTATTATATGCGTTCCGGAGAATATGACGAAAACGCATTAACTTATTTAATCCCCCGCTTCTTTTTGATGTTCTCGTAAGCGTCTTGGATTTGTTGGAATTTTTCCTTGGCCCCTTTTTCGTATTCGGGACCTAGCTGTGCAACCTTGTCAGGGTGAAACGCAACCGCCATTTTACGGTAGGCTTTCTTTACCTCATCATCGCTGGCGCTGGCTTCAATTCCCAAGATTTTGTAATCCGAGTCCGCGCTGCGGTAAAACATGTTCTTGAGGCTCTCGAACTCCAAGGCGGGAACACCCAATTTGTTCGCCAACTCTTGGATGCTGCGAACTTCTGAATCGTCGACATGTCCGTCGGATTTCGCGATGGAAAACAAGTAATGCAGCAGCTGTATGCGCGCCTCAATGGGTAGTCTGGCCCGAATGTCGGAGCAAATTTCGTTCACCGGGATGTTCCCGCTGTCCAAAAAACGCTTCAACACTTGCAAGTGCTGGGTGGTGAATTGGTTGCCAAATTGGGCATTAAAAAAGCCTTTCACATAATCCAGCTCAACGCGTTTCACGGTTCCATCGGCTTTCATCACCACCGCCGACAAAGCCATCAGCATGGTGGGGAAGTCGTATTGGGTAGAGCGCTGACGGTAATAATCAAAACCGGTGTTGCTGTAGCCCGATGATTGAGCCGATGGAGCATTACCTCGGCTTATAAAGTCGATGATGCTACCAATGACAAATCCAATGATGGCAAACCGGAACTTATCAGTTAAAACTAACAGGCCTACGCCCAAGAGCCACTTGTACAAGGTGTTTTTTGGATAAAATTACTAAGATTCTATCATTCCGTTCACAGAACGGTGGATGAAATCGGTCAATGCTTCACCTTTTAATAATCCTTGGGAAAGCATGGCTAAATCCACCAATTGTTTTACGGTATCCTTTTGTCGAGGGCTCTTCATTTTGAGCAACTTACCCATTACGGGATGGTTTTCATTGATGACGAGTTGGTACATTTCGGGAAAAGCTCCGTAAAAACCGCCTCCGCCCATGCGCTGCTGTTCCATCATTCTTCGAATAAATTCCGGTTGGGTAATGAGGATTGGCGCTTCGCTTTCCGGCATGCTTTCCAATTGCACCGTGTATTTTTCCTTGTTGACCGCCTCTTCGAAAAGCGGCTTTAATTTCTCTTCCTCCGCTTTACTGAGTTTTGACGGTATTTCCTCTCCCTTGTCGATGAGTTTGTCTAGGCTGTCGGAATCCACCCGGGAGAAGCGGACTTTTTCCTGCTGCTGCTCCAGCTTTTGAATCCAATGCGAAGCGAGTGGACCGTCCAACACCAATACATCATACCCTCGGTCCTTGGCTTGCTTCACATACGAGAATTGTCCTTCGGCATCCGATGTGTACAAGATAATCTGCTCCTCGCTTTTATTCGTTTGAAGCGCTTTGATTTTTTCTAAATATTCTTCCATTGTAAAGAAAGAACCTTCGGTGTTTTTCACCAAAGCAAAGGATTTCGCTTTTTCGGCGAATTTCTCGTCGGACAACATTCCGTACTGCACGAAAAGATACAAATCGTTCCATTTTTCTTCAAAATCCTTGCGGTCTTTTTGGAACATTTCAGCCAGCTTATCCGCCACTTTTTTCGTAATGTGCGACGAAATCTTTTTCACATTGGAATCGCTTTGCAAGTAGGAACGGGACACGTTGAGGGGAATGTCAGGAGAGTCAATAACCCCGTGCAACAAGGTTAAGAATTCGGGCACAATTTGCTCTACGCTGTCGGTGATGAAAACTTGGCTGCTGTACAAGTTGATTTTGTTGCGTTGCACCTCCACGTTTTCTTTGATTTTCGGAAAGTACAAGATCCCTGTAAGATTGAACGGATAATCCACGTTCAAATGGATGTTGAACAAAGGCGCATCAAAGGTGCTTGGGTAAAGTTCTCGATAAAAATTTTGATAATCTTCCTCGGTCAAGGAGGCCGGAGCGATCGTCCAAGCGGGTTTGACGTTGTTGATTTGGTTAGGAACCTCAATTGCAACACGTTTCACATTGCCTTTGTCGTCTTTTTCTCCCTCAGGCGAGTCGATGTATTCTGTTTTTGTACCAAAGAATACTGGAATGGGTAAAAACTTACAGTATTTGGACAAGATTCCTTGGATGCGGTTCTTGTCGTTGAATTCTTCCGCCTCTTCGTTGAGGTAAAGTATTATATCCGTTCCACGCTCTGTTTTTTCAATTTCGGTGATGGTAAATTCTGGGGAACCGTTGCTTTCCCATTGCACGGCTTTGGCCCCTTCCTGGCGCGATAAAGTGCGAATTTGTACGCGTTCAGCGACCATGAATGCGGAATAAAAGCCTAGTCCGAAATGTCCGATGATTTGTTCTGCTCCCTCTTTCCCTTGGTATTGGGTTACAAATTCTTCGGCTCCAGAAAACGCGATTTGGTTGATGTATTTGTCGATTTCCTCCTCGGTCATCCCAATGCCGTAATCGCGAATGGTCAGGGTTTTGGCCTCTCGGTCTAATAAGACTTCCACTTTCAAGTCACCAAGGTCTCCTTTGTATTCGCCGTTAGCTGCAAGAACCTTCAGTTTCTGCGAAGCATCGACGGCGTTAGAAACCAATTCACGAAGGAAAATTTCGTGATCGGAATAAAGGAATTTTTTAATGATAGGAAAAATGTTCTCCGTTTGAACGTTGATCTGACCTGTTCTCATAGTGATACTCGTTTTAGTTGCTGCCCGGCTTTGTCAAGGAATATACCAAGACGCGATTGCTGACACTTTGACACCATGTGCCTGTTTGAACCTTTCAATTTGTCGTAAAACCGTTGTAAAATTGGTATTTTTGTCGGTGTGATGTCCCTTGTACTCGGCTTTGTTGGTTTTCTGCTATTCGGGGCATTGCTTTACTTTTCAAAGCTTTTCCGCCAGCTTTCTCCTCTTGGGAGAGCTGTTGCATGGATAGCGAAGGGTGTTTCTGCCCTTGCATTAGTCTACATTTATACGAGTGTATATCCCAAAAGAAGCGAGGCAGATATTTTTAAGTATTTCGACGATTCTAAGCAACTTACATCACTGGTCAACCAAGATCCCTTAGCGTTTGAAAGGATTATCCTCGGAACTTGGGAAAGCGGAGATTTATTCCATTTAAACCGAATGAACTATTGGTTTCGATCCTACGACCACGGTTTGAGCAACGATAACCGAATGGTCATTCGTATCAATGCACTCATGAATTTGATGACCGGAGGAGTGTACGGGCTGAATTTAATGCTATTCTTGTTCCTTTCTTTCCTCGGTTGCTATTGGATTTACGCCTTCATATTGCATTTTAATGCGCACAAACTTTCAGCATTTCTCGCGGCTTTTTTAATCCCATCGACGCTTTTTTGGTCCAGTGGTATCTTGAAAGAATCCCTGTTGATGTTCTCCTTGGGGGGATTTTTGTATTCGCTGTTGGTGCTTTCTAAAAAATGGGAACTCCGATTTGGGGTGTTGGGATGCTTGACGTTATACATGTTGCTGTTTCTAAAGATTTATATTTTGTTTGCCCTGGCCCCGATGGTCTTGTTTTATGGGTTTTACCAACGTTCGAAATCGTGGTGGATTGCTGGGCTGGGGGCGTTATCGACCCTAATAGTCTTGATTTTTGCCTTAAGGTTGTTGATGCCCCAGTGGAGTCTTCTTTCCACCTTGCAAGGCAAACAATTTGATTTCATACAAATGGCAAAATCGGTGAATGCGGGTAGCCAAATATGGGTCATTCCAATGGATGGATCATGGATTGCCTTATTGAAATTGGTTCCTTTGGGTCTTTGGAATACCTTGATTTATCCAACGGCAGGGATGTTAAAAAATGGACTATCTTGGATGGCTTTTATAGAAAATTCAGGCCTTTTTTTGCTGATTTTAGGAGCAAGTATTGGGGTGATTCAACGGAAAAAAGTTCCTGTTTGGACCTTTGCGATGCTTGTGTTCAGTTTCACGGTTTTTTCTTTAATCGGAATGACAGCACCTGTGGTTGGAGCCATGGTTCGTTATAAAGCCCCGGTGCTTCCTTTTTTAGTCTTTGGCTTATTGTATTTACAACCCCATTTTATGACACAATTTTTTAACAATCAAAAAATTATACCATGGTTAACTACGCGATTATAACGGGTGCCTCTTCAGGTTTTGGCGCTGCCATGGCTCGAGTCTTGGCAGAAGAAGGTTTTAGCCTGGTGTTATTGGCCCGAAGAGTAGAAAAGTTGCAAGCACTTCAAGAGGAATTAAAATCCCTTGCCCCCGAAATCCTTACCTATGGATTGGACGTGCGCGATGTGAAGGCTGTTGAACAATGGTCTGCACAACTTCCCTCGTCCATTCAACAGCGTACAACCCTTTTGGTGAATAACGCCGGATTGGCGGCAGGAAGAAACACCTTGGATGAAGGGGTCTTAAGCGATTGGGAGGAGATGATTGATACTAATTTGAAGGGGTTACTCTACGTAACCAAAGCGGTACTTCCATGGATGAAGGATCAACAAAAGGGGACGATCGTGAACATTACGAGCATTGCTGGAAAAGAAGCCTATCCCCAAGGGAACGTTTATTGCGCAACAAAAGCCGCGGTAGACCAGTTAACCAAGGCCATGCGCATGGATTTATTACCCCATGGCATCAAGGTTTCCTCCATTGCCCCGGGGGCTGCCGAAACAGAATTTTCTTTGGTGCGCTTCAAAGGCGATTCAACAGCCGCCAAAGCGGTTTACCAAGGATTTCAACCCCTTGTAGCGCAAGACATAGCGGAAACGCTTAGGTTCATAGTTACACGCCCTCCGCACGTTGCTATCCACGACGTGGTGATTATGCCCTCTGCCCAAGCTTCCGCTACGCAGTTTCGACGGGATTAAGGCAAATAAAGTAAAGCAGAACTTCCGTCAATT
>JBJTXE010000244.1:0-2064 GCA_046082075.1 Bacteroidota bacterium | reverse complement strand
TCCACAGATACTCCCTTTTCAAAACATTCCAATGCATCCTGCCATGTCTTCGATTCATTATGGTCAAGCAATTTTTGAAGGATTGAAAGCATATCGTCATGCCAACGGTAGGGTTTCTGTATTTCGTCCGGATATGAACGCTAAGCGTTTTAACGAGTCGGCAGAGCGCATGTGCATGCCTAGACTACCGGAGGATCTATTTGTGGAACTCGTTCGTAAATTGGTAGAAGTTGATCAAGCGTGGGTTTCAGCGCTGGAAGGTCATTCCTTGTACATTCGTCCTTACATGTTTGCGACCGACCATTGGGTTGGAATAAAGCCATCGGAAACCTATAAGTTCATGATTCTGCTCTCGCCGGTTAGAACCTATTATTCCGAATTGGTTCGGGTTAAAATTGAACCTTATTTTACGCGTGCAGCACGCGGGGGAGTAGGAAGAGCGAAAGCTGCTGGGAATTATGGAGCGAGCTTGTACCCCGCCAAATTTGCCCAAGACCAAGGGTATCACCAATTAGTTTGGACGGATGCAAAGGAACATAAGTTCATTGAAGAATCAGGAACCATGAACATCTTGTTCGTGATCGATAATGTTTTAATTACGCCATCTGAAGACGAAGATACCATTCTGAGGGGGGTAACGAAACGTTCCATTCTAGAACTGGCTCAACATTGGGGAATCCAAGTAGAGGAACGAAAAATTTCTGTGGAAGAAGTGATTAACGCCGCTAAGTCCGGTCGGTTACAAGATGCTTTTGGCGCAGGAACTGCTGCAACTCTAGCGCAATTTGCACTCATTGGTCATGAAGGTACGGACTATCATCTTCCTCCGGTAGAAACCCGCGAAATTTCCAACCGTATAAAAGAATATTTGTCGGGATTGAAAATTGGACAAACCGAAGATATTTTCAATTGGAACTATTTCGTTTAAGATAGATATGTTGAGAAACTACGTTAGTTCTCGAGGAACTGTGCGTAACTTATTCCTGATTTTTCTCGCAATTTTACCGTTGAATTTACGAAGTCAGGTTATTTCAATGATAACCTTGGATAAACAAACGTTAGAACCCATTCCAAATGCCGAAATAAATATCCAATGGAAAGATCGTCTTTTATCGGTTAAAACGGATTTGAATGGACGATTTAAGGTATCGTTGGAGTATATCGATGAACGCGATGAAATGGTTTTTTCCGTTCAACATCCGATGTATGATCCTCAGACCCTTCGAAAAACGTTCCTTCAAAATTCTCAGGACTCCATGGAGGTAAAAATTTTGCTAAAGTCCATTAAACGACAAGCCCAACAAACAGTAACGGTTAAACCACCCGGGATTCCAGATACGGTATATAATTCGAAGGATTTTCATGTAGCAGATTTCGAAATCAATGAAAACGGTGACTATGTCTTATTGGTTTATCCAAAACGAACTGGGCATCATAATTCGATCTTTTTATTCGATGGAAATACGATTATTGATAGCCTAACTTTGAACGACGTAGGAATCAATCTCATTAAAGATTATCGTAACAACATCCATTTACTTTGCCAGGAAAACGTGATCAATGTGAATTCACAAGGAGATTCACTCAGGTTGCAAACGATCCCAAGAACGTATTTTTTAGATTATATTCTTCCTATTGTGGATACAACAAGCTCTAAGTTTTTCTTTTCCAATTTCAATGAATACTATCCTGCCTTCGATTATTTTACCCTGGATTTAATCGATTCAACTTATCGTAAAATAGTCCATATCGAGGACTCGCTCATGATGGAATTGTACCGCTCGGAATATAAATGGGTGGATGTTCGAACACGCTTGTGGGCGAAGCAGAAAGAAATTGAAACCGGCATTGATGCGCAAATTTGGGTTGGGGCTAATTATTTTACCCAGTCGATCTACTACAAAGTACCATACGCGCCTTTATTCAGGGTAGGCGACAGCGTATACGTTTTTGATTTCCCTTCCGATAAAATTTGGGTTTATAATAGGTTTGGTGAATTAATCCGTTCGATGGGCTTGTATTTTCATTACCACAAAGACCGAACAGGTTGGCGTCGCAACATGA
>JBJTXE010000243.1:0-2766 GCA_046082075.1 Bacteroidota bacterium | reverse complement strand
CTGAACTTTTGAGGCATTTCCTTCAAAAAAATCAAACCACTCTTTGTAACCGACCGTATTCAAAACGGATAAATCCTTATGGTTCAGTAAACCATGTACTTCTTGTTCCAAACCATCGTTCACCATTTGGTCGACGCGTTGATTTATTCGCTCATAGAGCACCTCTCTAGGCCAATGAATCACAAAGCGTTGAACATCGAAATGCGCAGGTGCCTTAAGCTGTTGAAACGAAACCCAACTGCGCCCCGAACCTTTAATCACTTCTAAAGCCCTCAGAACCCGACGCGGGTTGTTTTGATCGATTTGTTGTAATATGCCTGGATCCAAGTAATTTAACTCGTTGAGTAAGGAGCGTAAGCCCTCCTCTTCAAGTTGCTGCTCCAGTTGAGAACGAATTTCGGGAAACACAGGGACCTCATCCAATCCTTCGACCAAACCATCAATGAATTGACTTGAGCCCCCAACCACCACAGCGGATCCGAACCGAGATAATAACGCTTCCAACTTAGGAAACGCCTCTTGCTTGAACTCGGCAACATTCATGGGTTCTATGACAGACCGATTACCGATAAAATGATGAGGAACCTGTTCCAAATCTTCCGGACTTGGCTTAGCCGTTCCAATGTTCATTTCTCGATAAAACTGACGAGAATCCGCTGAAATTATCTCTGTTCCAAGCATTTTTGCCAAAGCAATAGCTAAAGACGTTTTACCCGAAGCCGTTGGACCTTGAATGCAGTAAACGAGCTTTTTCAAATCGCCTTCCAACTTAAATAGATTTGATAGACCAAATTGGCATATTGATCTGCATGACCATGGTAAGGTCCGGACTTTACAAGCGGATCTTTGTAGTATTTTGCAAGGGAGAGGTTATTGACCATTAGTTGAACATTGTCATCCCAAACCTGAGGATTCAATCCATACTTTTTTGCCAAACGTTGTGCGTCCAACACATGTCCTTGCCCCGCATTATAAGAGGCTAGTGTGAATTTTATTCTTTGTTCTTCGCTTTCGATGGAATTCCAGGCCCTGTAAGAATTATTCACCAACCTGCAACCGGCTCGAATTTGTTCGTCGGGCGTAGATTTTCCATCAACCTTGTATTTGCTAGCTACAAAGGGCATGAATTGCATGAGACCGTAGGCTCCCCCTGAACCGACTGCAACGGGATTGAACCTCGACTCTTTGAAAGCGATAGCAGCAACGAGTTTCCAATCGATCGAAAAGGATTTTGCATGTTTTTTAAAGGAAGCATCGAAGGGTGACACTTGTCCATTGATAGCGAATGGAACCCTATACCTTCTCATGGATAAGGGCAATTGAATTTTAAAATAAAAATGCTTGAGAAAAGCAATATCCGCCCTATTCTCAACACGGGTAATAAAGGCATCCAATCGTTTTAATTGCAAAGAATCTGAACCATTTGCAGCAAAACAAGTCGGTACTTTTAATACCGTCTCGGCGCTCCCTTGAAGGCCTTGAAAAAAAAGATGATTCAACGGATGGTTAGATGAAAAATAGCGAGAGTAATTTAAGGTTAGCAAAGAAGACAACAGTTCGTTAGTGAGCGGTAAATTGCGTTCAATAATTGATTTTGAAAACCTAAAACTCTTTATTTGCACGGAAGAATGAACTGCGGGAACAAAAAGAAAGTGATTGGGATGTTTCAGGAAAGCGTCCAAAGCTTGGGATAGATGATGATAAAGCTTGTAGGTTACGTTAATGGAGTTCTCCTCAGAAAATCGATTGATGAAATCCACTAAAAAACCAGAAGTATCCTTTTCGGTTATTTTAACAAAGTCTGAATCTACCCATGACACGATCACAATAGAATCGACCAGTTCTTGAGGTTTAACGGTTAAATCAGTAACTTTTTTTGATGACATTTTACCGCAAGAAGAAGCAAAAATTACGGCCCATAAAAAAGCAACGATTCGTTGAAAAAAATGGTACCGAAAAAAAAAGTAATTCTTCAAAATGAGGGTTTCGTTTTGAAAATTAAAAAAAAAATCTAAAATTTATACCTTAAAGTGAACGGAATGAGTGATCAGAATGAAATTTATTCAAAAGTAGTGAGGGCTGGAAAGCGAACGTACTTTTTTGATATCAAGTCCACCAAAGGTAACGATTTGTACATTACCTTAACCGAAAGCAAAAAATCGTTTGGGGAAGATGGCACGGACAATTACCAAAAACATAAAATCTTTCTTTACAAGGAGGATTTTGAAAAATTTAAGGAAGGGTTGGACGATGTTTTAGCTAAAATTGAAGAAATACGGAATAAGTAGTTTCTTTTTTTCAAAAATTGTTTTATTTTTGCCCTCCGAAATTGGGAGTTTAGCTCAGCTGGTTCAGAGCATCTGCCTTACAAGCAGAGGGTCGGCGGTTCGAACCCGTCAACTCCCACAATAATACAGTAAAGCCTTTCAGAAGATTTCTTGAAAGGCTTTTTTGTTTCTGTTTTAAACATGGTTTAAACAAATCTGATCAATGTTTTATTTTACATTCAATTTTCAAAACATCTCGTTGATTGTTAATACTTATCTATATTGCTGTGATTAAAGAAATTATACACTCATTTTCTATTCGATACATTACCTGATTACGCCTGATTGTAGACGATGGCTCAATGGTTTCAACAAGAACCTTTACTTGATTTAAATCCGGCAACGCCACTTCTACATCTAGAAAATCTAAAAAGGTTTTAGTTAGTGGGTGTTGAAACTTGTAAAAGGCTTCTTTGATGCAAAAAATAGCCGTGCTTTG
>JBJTXE010000242.1:0-4110 GCA_046082075.1 Bacteroidota bacterium | reverse complement strand
CCCCGCTCAGCAACGTTCCAACCAAACCGTATGACATCCTCTTTTTCAGCAGCCCGAGGTCCTTTGAGTTCGGCCAACAATTCATGCGCCCTGAGGTCTTGAACGCTGCTTTTTCGCAAGGAACCGCCAAGTTCCTTCCCCGCACCGACTGGCAGGGAAAACATCCCGGGAATCCCGTACAAACGGCCCTGGACTTTTCTGCTTGGGCAGGAAACCGGAAGGTTTTATTTCCCGTCTCAGACCGAAGTTTAGGGAGTATTCCTGCAGCCTTTCCGGAAGATCAAAAAGAAGTAGTTCCTGTTTATCAAACCACCCTAGTGCCCCAAGTGCTTAAGGAATGCTCCATCTACCTTTTCACCAGTCCGAGCAATGCAGAATCCTTTCTGCTATGCAATACCCTACCTCCAGGGGCTAAGGTCATCGCATGGGGAGAAAGCACGCGTTCGTTCTTGAGCCTTCGAGGCATCAAAAGCGATTTTTGCCGCAGCGACGACGAAACCGTCGACTGGGTAGCGCTCCTTCACGCGTGGTTAAACCTCTAGAAGTTCGTACCTTTGCCGCATGATGAACGACACCATTGTTGCCCTTGCTACCGGAGGCACCGGCGCCTTGTCGGTGATCCGTTTATCGGGAACCAAGGCTAAGCAAATTGCTCAAGGCCACGTTGCCCGAAACTTAGCAGAGGTGCCGAGCCATCGTGCCGTGTTCACGTTGTTTAAAACATTGGATCAAACTCCGGTGGACGAAGTCCTCCTGCTGTGTTTTGACCACGGTAAAAGTTTTACAGGAGAGGAAACGGTGGAAATTCATTGCCACGGATCTTCCTACATCCAGTCAACCCTATTGCAAGCGCTTATAAGGTCTGGAGCGCGCATGGCCGAGCCGGGAGAATTCACCCAAAGGGCCTTTGCGAACGGAAAAATGGATTTGTCGCAAGCCGAAGCGGTGGCAGACCTCATTGCCTCGAACAGCCGTCAGGCGCACGCTGTAGCCTTAAACCAAATGCGGGGAGGGTTTTCACACGAATTGAGCACCCTTCGCGAAAAACTCATAGAATTCGCAAGCCTCATGGAGTTGGAACTCGACTTCGGGGAAGAAGACCTTGCCTTTGCTGACCGAAGCACCTTGTTGGCCTTGGTGGGGGAAGTATTGGGCAAAATACAACGCTTAATTAAAAGCTTTGAGCTCGGGAATGCCATGAAAGAAGGCGTGCCCGTGGCCATTGTAGGAGCGCCGAACGCAGGAAAAAGTTCCTTGTTGAATGCTTTATTGGGCGAAGAACGAGCAATAGTCAGCGATATTCCAGGAACCACACGGGACGTCATCGAAGAGGTATTGACCATAGACGGCATTCGTTTCCGTTTGATGGATACGGCAGGAATTCGAGCAACAACCGAAACCATTGAAGCCATGGGGATTGCGCGTTCCCAAGAGAAAATAGAAAGGGCGAGGCTGGTCCTTGCGTTAAGCGATGGTAGCAACGATCAACAACTACAGGAAGACAGGAAATGGGTTGACGAATTGAGAAGGAGTCATCCCGATAAATTCATTGTATGGATCGCCAATAAAGCCGATCTGGTCTCAGCGGTTGAGGGCGTTGATCAATCCCTGAGTGCGTTAACTGGAGAGGGCATTGACGCGTTAAAGGAAAGCATGAGCAAACGCATTAAAAAAGATTTTGACGTAAACCAAGAAACCATAGTATCCAACGTACGGCATTGGGAAGCCTTGTATCAAACGGCGAATTCCTTGAAGCGCGTGACGGAGGGGCTGGAACAGCGGGTTCCCGCGGATTTAGTAGCCCTGGACCTGCGTGCCGCAATGCGCACCTTGGGAAACATCACGGGGGAAATCGAAATGGATACCGATATACTCGGTGCGATTTTTAGCCGGTTTTGTATCGGAAAATGAAGGCATAAAAAAAGCCGCAAAAGCGGCTTTACTTCGTTGCCATTGCTATTAATCGCGCTGACGTGCTTCAGAAACGTTGATGTTTCTTCCACCCACTTCAAAATTAGCAAGGGCTTCCATAGCCGCACGTGCTTCATCTTGGTTGGGCATTTCCACGAAACCAAAGCCACGTGAACGACCAGAATCTCGGTCTTTAATAATTTTTACAGAGGAAACCTCCCCGTACTGAGCGAATAATTCTCCCAGTTCTTGTTCACCTAAGCGAAAGCTTAAGTTTGAAACGTACATGTTCATAAAAAAAACTTAAATAAATAAAAAAATCAATGGGATTACCCATTCTCCGTGCTAAACTACAACTAAAAGATGGAAAGCGTGCAACATTGGTGTTTTAATTTTCAAAATCACGGCGTGTTTTACCCAAGTCCTTAAGGTAAACCGATTATCCTTCGCTTACAAGAACGGCAATACGCTTTAAAAATGTAATTTTGTATTATGAAAGGTCTGCGTTACACCGAAGCCATGGAAGAACTCCAAGAAATCATCCATCAAATGGAAAAAAGTGAAATTTCCATTGATGAATTATCCGTTAAAGTAAAACGTGCCTCCGAATTAATTTTATTCTGCCGAGAAAAACTTCGCACTACGGAATTAGACGTAGAAGGCATCCTTAAAGGACTCGAAGAACCTCCCCAAACGGAAGAAACCTCCCCAAACGAATAATCCATGGCCGATAATCGATACCAGGCACGCGGCGTGTCTGCCGGAAAAGAAGACGTACATCAGGCTATTGCTTCCCTGGACAAAGGATTATTTCCCCAAGCGTTTTGTAAAATCATCCCCGATTATTTGAGCGGCGATTCTGCCTATTGCGTTGCCATGCATGCCGATGGCGCAGGCACCAAATCTTCCCTTGCCTACCTCTACTGGAAGGAAACAGGGGATCTATCCGTGTGGAAAGGTATTGCCCAAGATGCCTTAATCATGAACATCGACGACTTGCTTTGCGTAGGTGCCACCGGTCCTATCTTGGTTTCCTCCACCATTGGAAGAAATAAACGGCTTATCCCAGGAGAAGTGATCAAAGCCATCATTGAGGGTACAGAAGAAGTTATTACCCTACTAAGAGACCACGGCATGGAAATTCACTCTACTGGGGGGGAAACGGCCGATGTGGGAGATTTGGTAAGAACCATTATCGTCGACTCAACCGTGGTTTGTCGCATGAAACGTTCTGAAGTCATTAGTAACCATACCATTAAACCGGGAAATGTCATCGTGGGGTTCTCTTCCTTCGGGCAAGCTACCTATGAAGACCAGTACAACGGTGGGATGGGGAGCAATGGCCTAACCGCGGCACGACACGACGTGTTTCACCGTGGGTTAGCGGAGAAATATCCTGAAAGTTTTGATTCTGGGATTCCGCAAGAATTGGTTTATTCGGGCTCGAAAGGCCTAACTGAAAAAGAACCAGGGGTTCCTGTTGACTGTGGAAAATTAGTACTATCCCCCACCCGAACCTATGCCCCACTCCTTCAAAAAGTGCTCTCTGCCTACCGTCCCAATATTGATGGTATGGTCCATTGCTCTGGAGGCGGTCAAACGAAAGTACTTCATTTTGTCGATAACGTTCGCATCATTAAAGACCAACTGTTTGACGTTCCACCATTGTTTTCCCTTATTCAAAAAGAATCCAAAACCGAATGGAAAGAAATGTACAAGGTTTTTAACATGGGCCATCGGTTTGAAATATACACAGACCCTGCGAGTGCTAAAGGGATGATTGCGTTGGCACACTCGTTTAATATCGATGCCAAAATTATTGGACGAGTGGAAACCCACGATAGCAAAGAACTACAAATAAGGAGTGCTTTTGGGGAATTTACCTACCAATAAGCGGTTTTTTTTAGTTTTTTTTCTCGAAAACAAATGCTTTTCCTATTTTTGCCATCCGTTATTGGTGGGATGGGTGAGAGGCTGAAACCAACAGTTTGCTAAACTGTCGTACGGGTAACCGTACCGCGGGTTCGAATCCCGCTCCCACCGCAACGAAGTTAAGGTTGGAAGGGATGAGAAACCGCAGGGTTCGTGCCGTAGCGTAGCGAAGACCTCCGTAGGAAATCCCGCTCCCACCGCAACGAAGTTAAGGTTGGAAGGGATGAGAAACCGCAGGGGTCGTGCCGTAGCGTAGCGAAGACCTCC
>JBJTXE010000241.1:0-2090 GCA_046082075.1 Bacteroidota bacterium | reverse complement strand
TTCATTTGTCGAATGACCTCTTTAATAAAGGCCGTTTGACTCTTTTCATCCATTTTAGCAATACGTTGTACACTGTCTTCGTGCTGAGCAATTTCAATTGCGCTGACTAAGCTGGCCAATTTGGCGACTTTGGCAAGAATGCCTTCGGCATTTGGGTAATTCTCAGGCATCGCTTTAGCGCATGAATCATAATATTTCTGGGCATTCAGGTAGGATCGCTCTTGAAAAGAAAGGTCCCCCAGCTTCTCGTAAGAAAGCGCCTTTTGGCGTTGGTTCTTCGTGCTGTAAAACGCTGATAACGTGTAATAGGATTTTGCTATTGGTGTGTTTCCTCTGCCAAGTTCCATTTGCGCTTTCGAATAATAAATTTGATCCTTGTAGGCCGCATTTTTTTCATCGCGCAACATTTTATCCAGCGACTTTTGGTCCTTATCGCTAGTACCCAAGACCGCGTAATTCAACTTACCATTGAATGAAATATCGTAATCGGCGGAAGGTACAACAGCATTTTTAAATGCTATACGGGCCGAATCTAGGCGATTATTGGATAAGTACATCTGACCAAGTATGAAACTTAATCGTGCGCGTTCGCGTTTATTACGGCATTTATCGACTGCTTGACTCAGTGGAAAAATGACTTCATCCGGTTGCTTCTTTAAAAGGTAAAGCGCGGCTCTTGTTTTGTACATTTCGTATTGAATCTTCTGATTCATCTCCGGCACATAGTTGTCGTCCGATTTAGGAACTTTGTTTTTTTTCGAAAAACGCGATAAAAACGTCTTCTTTTTTTGCGTTAATGCAGTCTTTTGCAGCTCATCTAGGATGGTTTTTGCCTCCGCTAATCGATTTTGTTGCACATAAATCCTGGCCATCCACAACTCTGCTACGTACTTCGAAGGATCTTTGGCAAAGAACCGTTTAGTGAATTGAAAGTTTTTCAACGATTTCTCGTACTCTCCTCGGTAATAATAAGCCCTTCCTATTGTTAACCAATTTTCATCAATCCACGGGTTATATTCCGCTTCCTTTGGCCCATCCGCCGAAGGCATAGCATGATTTTGAATTACCTTGGTGCATTTTTTTATGGCGGTATCAATGGCCGAATGCATGGACTTACTTTCCTCTTTCGTTGGAGTAGCAAGTACGGGCAACCAATCGTAAAAATCGTCTTTACGGTTTTTTTCGTAACTCACCACCGCCATGCTTAGCAATTCATTGGCGTTAAAATAACCATTATACTTCGCGGTCATTCCATGATAAGTGCGATTCATGAAGGCGTCTTTATTCACCGAACAGCGCCAGGCAGTTGATATCACTATCAACAAGAGAAAGAGAGCTTTGAATAATTGATTCGGGTTATTCATGGGTGCGCGCGTAACGCTAGGTTTAAAATATTATTGTGACCTTAGGCAATGTTGGTGAAAACTTGTTGAATGTCGTCGTCATCTTCGATTTTATCGAGCATTTTCTCAATGTCTTGTAGTTGCTCTTCCGTGAATTCTAAAGGGGAGGTTGGAAATCGTTTTAAGCCGGATTTCAACACTTCAATTTTCATGTCCTCGAGGGCTTTTGCCAAGGTGCCAAACGCGGTATAATCGCCGTAAACCGTTAAAGCGCCATCAATTTCTTCTATTTCCTCGCAACCTGCGTCGATAAGCTCAAGTTCTAAGGTTTCCATATCCAAACTGTCCGAAGGGGCTAATTCAAAAACTGATTTTCGGGTAAACATGAATTCCATCGAGCCGTTGGGGACCACGCCTCCTCCGGCTTTGTTAAAATAGGATTTTACGTTCGCAACCGTTCTTGTTGGATTATCGGTAGCACATTCTACATAAACTAAGACGCCGTGTGGACCTTTACCTTCATAATTTACCTCCAAAAAGGAAGCAATATCCTTCTGTGTGGCGCGTTTAATGGCTGCCTCAATGTTGTCCTTAGGCATATTCTCCGACTTCGCATTTTGGATTGCGGTTCGCAATTTAGAGTTGGTTAACGGATCGCTTCCCCCCTCTTTTGCCGCCATGGTAATGGCCTTACCTAATTTCGGAAACATTTTGGACATCTTGTCCCAACGTTTTTCCTTGGCTGCT
>JBJTXE010000240.1:0-7047 GCA_046082075.1 Bacteroidota bacterium | reverse complement strand
TGACCACAGTAACTATCAATTATGGATTCGATGGCCAAAACAATTTAAGTTACTGTGGTCAGGGTTAAGGCTCCTCCGTTCGAAAGGGTAACTGAAGGGGTAATGGTTCCGTTACAAAAAGTTCCAGAAACCCCCGCAGTTGCGGATAAAGCTGGGTCTACTTGGGCCGGTACGTTACCGCTTGGGTCATATCCGTTCACAAAAGTGGCGTTCGAAGCTGTGGGGTCTAACCAATATTTCAATTGGTTTGTGCTGTCGCTGTTTTGGGGATTCCAAGAATAGCTGATTTTACCGTATTCATCGGACAGAGCAGCTGCACCGCATGCCGATGCTCCTCCGTGCAGTTGACCAACGATTCGATGGTTTTGGTCAAACAAGGGGGATCCAGAAGAACCTCCTTCGGTTACTCCTTCATCCCAACCGGTTACTCCCCAATGGGAATTTGCCGGACTTGCGCCAAAAGTTGTTGAAATAAGGGGATTGTTTTCAATGGATATTTTTTTAATATCCCCTGCGGGGTGATGAATGCCTACGGCAGAGGTTGGGATGTTATTGGTATTATCCCATCCGTTAAAATAGGGGTTGAATGCGGCAGGTACTGTGCCTCCTTGCAGACCTCCTGTTATTTCTACCAAACAAAAATCCGACGCACTAGCTCTTGCACGTAATATTCCGCTATTCAAGGATTGGAAGGTGGGTTCGGTTGCTGGATTGTTGCAGCCAGCGCTTTGCCAATTGAAACGAAAGACCCAATTGGCGGGATTACTGAAGCAATGGTTTGCGGTAAGTACGTAAGGCTTTCCGTTGTTCAAGGTATTGTTGATCAATGATCCGGAGCAAAAACCGTTGTTGTTAGTAACCAGCATCACTACACCGTTTCGTTCTTGCTGCCATGCTGCACCTTGCGGACAATTGACGTTAAAATTGCAATTACCCGAACTACCAAAGGCCTTTAAATAGAATTCTTGAGGCGTTCTATATCCGTGAGTAACGGTACTCAATTGAACGTGACCTTTCGGATTTCCTTCAGGAACATAGTATTCAAGGATGATTTCATCTCCGGGTACCAACTCGCTACCCAATTGCGCTTCGTACAAGTGTTCTTCGGTAAATTTCCCCAGAATAAAGGTTTTATCTGGATTGTAGATGTACAATTCGTTGCCCTTTGGGATTACGGTATGATCAAAAGCAAGATTTAAGCTTAAGGCACCACTGCTTTTGATGCGTAACAACCAAAGTTGTCCATGGTTTTTGGTGGGTATCCAAACTCCGTTTTGTGCTGAATTCACAAAGGTTGAATGGTTGTAACCAAAGCGCCAAGGGTGGTCTCCAAGGGAATCCAACACGCGGTCTTCTTGCTTTAAAGCCACAATATCGGGAGAAGGAAATGAAATCATAGGAATTTTTCCCCATCCATTTTCCGGAAAATAATGCCCTTTACCCCCGCCTCCTTGTATTTGTGCTTGGGTATTAAATGCCAGAAATAAAAGGAAAAGAAATAGGTGACGCTGAACCATGATCTTAATTTTTGATGGGTGTTTTAACCCTTTTTATTCCACATCCTTTCGGTTCTGTGGTATGGGGTTTAATCTTTTTATGGTTTGCTTTTGCGTAAAAGGCGTTGAAAAGGTAAGGTTCTTCTTGTTTACGAGATTTATCCCAAGAATTATCGATAGAACCGGTATAAATTAAGCTTAAATTTTCATCAAAGAAATAGACATGAGGCGTAGTTCTAGCCCCAAAAGCATCCGCTAATTTCGATTCAGTATCCAGCAGGTAAGGCATGCTATATGCTTGTTCTAGCGCGTGTT
This sequence comes from Bacteroidota bacterium, assembly GCA_046082075.1. Classification (GTDB taxonomy): domain Bacteria; phylum Bacteroidota; class Bacteroidia; order Flavobacteriales_D; family Crocinitomicaceae; genus UBA952. The sequence goes on along the minus strand of JBJTXE010000240.1, from coordinate 5,236 downwards.
TTTTCATTTCTTCAAACGAATCAGCTTGGTTGCGTTTTCCTTCATTTGAATTGACGAGTATGAAGCCTATTTCGTTGGCTTGAGCCGCTTTGTACAGCGAATCGTATTGTTTTTCCCATCCCGGAAAATCGTCTGAACCCACAACAAAGGGACAAGAATTGCAGCTAAAAACAACCACGAGTCCTTTTTTCTTCACCGCCTGATATAGGGTCAAAGTTGTTTCATCAATGTTCTTTAACGCAAGGTTTTGAAGGGGTGCTTTAGCTCTAACAGACAACTGAGCAGAACCGTAAAAAATGGAGAAAAGAAAGAGGAAAAAAAAGCAGTGTTTCATAGGATGAAGTATTGAAGTGCAAGAATAGTTAAAAACTAAAACGTGAGCAATATTCTGCGGAAAAACCGAATAGTTATCTTTGTTCAAGAATGAGGGAAAATACTCCGATAGTAATAGGTATTTGCGGCGGAAGCGGTTCAGGAAAGACTACGTTAATCAAGCGATTGCAAGATGAAATTGCGCATTTGAATCCCGCATTATTTACCATGGATAATTATTATCGCCCTATGGAAACCCAAGAAAGGGACGAAAACGGAATAATTAATTTTGATTTACCCACAGCCTTGGACGAAGAACAATTATCCCGGGATTTAACTCAACTTTATCAAGGAAATTCGATTGAGGTAAAGGAATATTTTTTCAACACCCAGCCTGTAAAAAACGTGTTGCTTACCATCCATCCGGCGACAATCATCTTAGTAGAAGGGTTGTTTTTGTTTCACTACCCAGAAGTTTTTAAGTTAATCGATTGGAGTGTATATGTGGACGTCGATCCAAAAATACAACTAGACCGGCGTGTTTACAGAGATCAGTCTACACGAGGGTACAAGCATCAAGAGATAATTTATCAATGGGAAAATCACGTTTTACCTTGTTACAAATCCTACATTGAACCCTATAAACAAAGGGCTAATTTTGTGTTCAATAACGATGAACGCGCAGAGTCGGATTTTGTGCAATTGATGGAGCAGATACAGCATTTATTGACCCAGCGAGGAGTTTTAGCTTAAACATTCTCTCTGTAAACCTTGTTAACGCTATTATGATTTATTGCAAAAACCCATATCTTCAGGAACGTCTTAACACCCTTGAAGTTCGCGTGGGGGAGGTGTGCTTGGGCTCAAATTTTCCCATCCGTGTTCAGTCCATGACAACGGCCGATACGATGGACACCCATGCCACTGTTGAAGAATCGGTTAGAATGCTGGATGCTGGATGTGAAATTGTGCGTTTAACCGCGCCGAGCAAAAAGGAAGCAGAGAATTTACAACATATTAAACAAGCCCTAAGCGAACGCGGCTACCAGCAACCTTTGGTAGCGGACATACATTTTACGCCAAATGCGGCAGAAATTGCGGCATTGCATGTTGAGAAGGTGCGCGTGAATCCCGGTAATTATGCCGACAAGAAGAAATTCGAGGAGATTACTTACACAGATGAAAGCTATCAATCAGAGCTTTTGCGGATTGAAGAGAAATTTACACCTTTGGTTAAGCTCTGCAAATCCTTAGGAAGAGCGATGCGCATTGGAACAAATCACGGGTCCCTTTCTGACCGAATCTTGAGCCGCTACGGCGATACTCCACATGGAATGGTGGCTTCGGCCTATGAATTCATAGAGGTTTGTGAAAAAAATGATTACTTCAATTTGGTAATATCCATGAAGGCCAGCAATACCTTGGTGATGGTACAGGCTTATCGGTTGTTGGTGTCAGAAATGATTAAAAGAGGCCGTCATTACCCCTTACATCTGGGGGTTACTGAGGCAGGTGATGGGGAGGAGGGAAGGATTAAGTCGGCGGTAGGGATTGGTTCTTTGTTAGTAGATGGACTGGGAGATACCGTTCGCGTTTCGTTAACCGAAGCCCCTGAATTTGAGGTGCCGGTTGCTCAAAAATTGATTGCCATTACGCAGCAAAAGCATACACTTCCCCTTCCATTTTATCCCCAAGACTTACCGTTTAATCCATTTTCGTTTACGCGTCGTGAATCCGCTTCTAAGGGAATAATTGGCGGAGGACAAGTCCCGGTTGTAGTAGCGGATTTTTCCCATCTAGAAACCATTACTCCCGCTAATCTGTATGCTTGCGGTTACACCTATTCAAGTGCCTTAGACAAATGGCATGTGCATGATGCCGCGGCGGATTATCTTTATTTGGGTAAAAACACCTTGAATTTCGAATTACCTGGTACTTTAAGGGTAATTATCGATGAAACGACATGGACCCATAAAGAGACCTATCCCTCAGGAGCCTCTCCGTTGATTTCCTTGAAAAACAGAAAAATTTTTCCTCAGGAACAAGTGTGTTTTTGCACAACAAAGGCAGAGGATTTGGCGGGGGATTTGCATTTATTGCAACCTCAAGATGTCCTTGTACTTCAATCGTTTTATGACAACAAGGTACAATGGTTTCGATGGGCATTTAGCCTGATGCAAGACCAACGAAAAAGCAATCCCGTTGTTTTTAAACTTCAGTCAGAAGCTGCAGATCTTGAACAATTCCAGCTCGAAATGGGGGTGTTTGCTGGATCACTCTTTGTAGACGGATTGGGCGATGGCTTATGGATTCAGGCGCCTCAGCAACCCAAAATCGAAATCAATAAGGTGGCCTTTGGGGTATTGCAAGCTACGCGGTTAAGAATTTCCAAAACGGAGTATATTTCGTGCCCAAGCTGCGGTAGAACCTTATTTGATTTACAAGAAACGACGGCCAAAATTCGCGAACGAACAAGCCATCTTAAAGGCTTGAAAATAGGAATAATGGGTTGTATTGTTAACGGACCGGGAGAAATGGCGGATGCAGATTACGGTTATGTGGGCTCAGGTCCTGGCAAAATCACCCTTTACAAGGAAAAAGAGGTGGTGTTAAAAAACGTGAATACGGAGGATGCCGTAGATTCTTTGATTGAATTAATAAGGTCTCATGGGGATTGGATTGATCCTTCCCTTTAAAGAAGCTATAAACAATAGGGCGTGAATTAATCCTCAAAAAGGGTTGACCCGTGATTTTCCTTTTGATTATTTTCGTGACATGGCGGAAGCATTGGAGAAATATACAAAACGAGGAATCAGGAACAGTTATATTTCCACGATTGTGGGAATTTCCTTGGTTCTCTTTTTAATCGGAATTGTTTTAAGCGGCTCTATGGCATTAAGTTCCATTCAGCATCAAGCTAAAGAGAACATTCAATGCGATGTGTTTTTTAAGGCTGAAATCAAGGACGCAGACATTCAACAAATGCAAAGCAGTATAAAGTCTTGGAAAGAAATCAATCGTGTTTGGTTTGTCTCTTCCGAAAGAGCAATTGAAGAATTTACCGGAGAAGGATCAGAAGATATAAGGGCTCTATTTGAAGAGGAGAATCCTTTACCACCATCGCTGTGTTTTAATCCTTCGGCATCCTTTGCAACCAAAAAAGGTCTTAAGAAAATCCAAGACAAATTGCTTCGAATGTTTCCAGAAATGGTGGATGAAGTAAGTTATGATGCCGCTTCTGTAGAGCGTATTAACCTTGGTTTTAAGCAGTTTGCGGTAATTTTTCTTTCGGTTGCGCTCCTGTTAATTGTCATTGCAGTGGCAATGATTAATAATACCATACGAATGGCTTTGTATTCGCGCAGGTTTACGATCAAAACGATGCAGTTAGTTGGCGCAACAGGCTCTTTCATTCGCCGCCCTTTTTTACAACAATCGGTTGGCAATGGGATACTATCGGCCGTTATTGCATTGCTGTTATTGGTTACGGTTTTTTTCGCACTGAACAATGTTTTAGAAACCATTGAGATTACTTTTTCTTTGCTGAATTTGATTATCCTTTCCGGTTCATTGTTGTTTATGGGGGTTTTCATTACCTTCGCATCGACTTGGTTTGCGTTGAGCAAATACTTGCGGATAAAACTCGATAAACTGTACTAACTATGAGCAAAATCAATCACTTTGGGTTTAATGCTAAAAATTATTGGCTTCTTTTAACGGGATTAGGCATCAATATTTTAGGTTTTGCTTTGATGATAGGAGGAGGTTCCGATGACCCTAACTCGTTTGATGCTGCCGCATTATTCAGTCCTGTACGAATTACCCTTGCCCCTTTCTTTATTGTTCTTGGCTATGTTGTGATTTTCTATGCTATCATGAAAAAAGCGCCTTCTAGTCCTCAAGAAATGACGGACCATTCTTCCAAAGACTCTGTAACGAAGGAGGAACCAAAGCCGACAAAACGAAAATAACATGTCGATATTAGAGGCGTTAATTCTGGCTTTGGTCGAAGGCTTAACCGAGTTTTTACCCATTTCTAGCACGGCCCATCTATTATTCACTGAAAATCTTTTAGGTATTCAATCCTCGGATTACGTTAAAATGTTCACTGTTTCGATTCAATTTGGTGCTATCTTGGCGGTAGTGGTGGCTTATTGGCGACGCTTTTTTGTTGAATCATCTTGGTCTTTCTATAAGGTTTTAGCAATTTCAGTGATTCCGGCCTTGGTGTTGGGAAAATTGTTCGACGATCAAATCGAACAGGTTTTTGAGAAGCCAATTATCATTGCGGCTGTCTTAATTTTAGGGGGAATAATGCTGCTTTTCATTGATAAAATCTTTTCGAAAGAATCTGAAATCCCCGACGGTGAAGTTACCCTAACCAAAGGGGTTATTGTTGGTTTTTGGCAATGCTTGGCCATGATGCCAGGGGTTAGCCGGTCTGCCGCATCGATTATCGGCGGCCTTCAGCAGGGCTTCAATCGAAAAACGGCAGCCGAGTTCAGTTTCTTTTTAGCCGTACCAACCATGGCAGCAGTTACCCTTTATTCATTGGTTTTAAAGGACTGGAATTATCAAGGAGAAACCATGAAAGGGTTTGAGATGGTGCTAAGCACTCAACAGAACACCCTGATATTCCTTGTGGGAAATGTTGCCTCTTTTGGGGTGGCGTTTTTAGCGGTAAAAATGTTTATTCGATTTTTGCAAAAGTACGGATTCAGGGTTTGGGGTATTTATCGCATAATAATAGGCGTTTTGTTGCTGTTTGTTTTCCTAAATCAACCGGTTACACCGAAGGCTCAAACCTCCGACTCAAAGGTCGCAACAGCGGTAACTCCATGAATTTTTTAGAAGGAGAGGTGTTGTTGGTGGACAAACCCTATGGATGGACCTCATTCGATGTGGTGAATAAACTGAGATGGAA
>JBJTXE010000239.1:0-5087 GCA_046082075.1 Bacteroidota bacterium | reverse complement strand
AAAACCAGCAGCGGCTGGAGTAAACCCGAAAACATTGGATATCCTATTAACACAGAGGGAGAAGAGTTAGGTCTTTTCGTTTCTACCCAAGGAAGGTTGGCTTATTATTCCAGCTATCAAAACGGGAATTGGAACATCTACTCCTTCAACTTGTATGAGCAGGCACGACCGAAAGAGGTGGTCATCATCAAAGGGCAATTGAAAAATGAAAAAAATGAGGCGGTTAAAGACGGTAAAATTGAAATTGCCTACGGTACGTCTGGAAAAAAGATGACCTTGGACGTAAGCCAAGACGATGGAAATTACGCCGCTGTAGTTGAAGTCAACAAAGATGAACCCGTGACAGTAACGCTCAAAAAAGAAGGTAGCGCATTTTCCTCGAAAGTACTCAATACGGAAGAATTAAGCGCTAACAGCGTTAAGGTCGATGTAACCGTTCAAAACCTCAAAGCAGGACAAAGTTATAACATCAACGACCTGCTATACGGAACAGATTCCTATGAATTGCAGGATAATTCAAAATTAATCTTGGCACGATTTGCCGATTACCTCCAAGAAAACCCCACCTTCAAGATTGCTATTCATGGGCATACGGACGATTTAGGCGATGATGCCAAGAACCTACTGCTTTCCGAAAACAGAGCAAAAGCGGTGGTGGACTTTCTTGTAAATCAAGGAGTAAAATCAGACAGACTAAGCGCCAAGGGATTTGGCGAAAGCAAACCGAAAGTCCCGAACACAAGTAACGAGAATCGTTCTAAAAACAGAAGAACCGAATTTCTATTCGTGAGTGAATAAAAGCGAATTTTAAGCTTCTTTCTTGAAGTTTTTACGCTCGCGAATACGCGCTGATTTACCCGTTCTCTCGCGGAAGTAGAAAATACGTGCACGTCGCACCGCACCACGCTTAACGATCGAAATGGATTCGATGAAAGGACTATTTACTGGAAAAATTCTTTCTACCCCGATATTTCCAGACATCTTTCGAATGGTAAAGGTTTCGGTGGTACCCGTTCCTCGACGTTGAATTACAACACCTTGAAACTGCTGCGTACGCTCCTTGTTGCCTTCTTTAATTTTATAGCTTACAGAAATGGTGTCTCCAGCTCCAAAAACCGGAAACTCGTTAATAGCTACTAATTCTTTTTGTAATTGACTAATGACGTCCATGGTAAATTCGTTTTATCTCCTAACGGGGGTGCAATATTACAATTTTTTTTTCAAACGAAAATCAAAAATCATCAATTTATCGCGTACATCAACAAGAGAACGATAAATATCCCACCAAAAATGAGTAAAAGTGACTTGTTGCTGACTTCCATCTTGGCAGGTTTCTCCACCGAAGTTCTTTTTTGTTGTGGGGTTGGCGGAATTCGTTCCTGTTGAATAGGTTCTACTTTTTTGGGAATTGGTTCCGCCACAATCGGTTTCTTTATGCGGTATTTTTCCCAGTTAAATCGAAATTTCCCACCCAACACCACATCGTCACCGCTTTTTAACAAAGCATAACCTTTCAATTTCACCCCATTAATCGAGGTGCCTTGAGGAGATCCTAAATCCGTTACAAACACATTTCCTTCGGCATCGGCAAACAACTCCAAATGGACATCGGCCACCGCTGCATCCTTGATAACCACTTGGTTGGTAGCAGCACTCCCTACTTTGATATGAATCCGTTTTGACATGATACGAACAACTCTACAAAATTACATAAAATTCATGGAACACGAGCGATAAAAGTGTTGTGTGGCTTGTTGGATTTACTACCTTTGTAGCTATGGCAAAAACCATTGCAATTGCGAATCAAAAAGGAGGCGTCGGTAAGACAACCACTACCATAAATTTAGGGGGTAGTTTGGGAGCATTGGAATACAAGACCTTGATCATCGATGCAGACCCTCAAGCAAATTCCACCTCAGGCCTTGGTTTCGAGCCTACCAATATGGATAACATTTACGAGTGTTTGGTGAATGAAGCGGATCCCAAGGAATTGATTGTGGAAACGAGTTCACCCAATTTATTCTTGCTTCCATCGCACATCGATTTAGTAGGTGCCGAATTGGAAATGATTGAAATGCCCGAACGCGAGTTCCTCCTTAAAAAAGCCATTGCGAAGATCGCTGACCAGTACGATGTTATCCTCATCGATTGCTCTCCTTCCCTGGGATTGATTACGGTGAATGCCTTGGCTGCTGCGGACGCAGTACTCATTCCCGTACAATGCGAGTACTTCGCGCTAGAAGGCCTTAGTAAATTGTTAAATACCATTAAAATTGTGCAAACAAGGTTGAATCCCGAATTGTCGATTGAAGGCATGCTCCTTACCATGTACGATACACGATTGCGCTTAGCCAACCAAGTAGTGGATGAGGTAAAAACACACTTTCAAGAAATGGTATTCGATACGATCATTCACCGAAACACGACCTTATCAGAATCCAGCAGTCATGGAATTCCGGCAATACTTCATGATGCCTCCTCCAAAGGAGCTATTAATTACCTGAATTTGGCCAGAGAACTATTGCAAAAAAACAACCTGACCAAAATGATCAACTCCGATAAAACTTTAGACCTAGATAATGACTTCGAGCAATAAAAAAATCCAGCACTCGGCCGAGGATTAAGTGCCTTGCTAAGCGATAATGCCACAACCGTCGGGGGAACAAGCATGGTTTCCTTGGACAAAATTGAACCCAATCCCTTTAATCCAAGAACGGATTTTGACGCAGTTGCCTTAGAAGAATTGGTCGCCTCCATCAAGGAACTCGGCATCATTCAGCCATTAACGTTACGAAAACTCAACTCCGACAAATATCAAATCATTTCCGGCGAACGCCGTTTCCGCGCATCCCAAATCGCTGGATTAAAAGAAGTTCCTGCTTATGTTCGTGTAGCTAACGATCAAAGCATGTTGGAAATGGCCTTGGTAGAGAACATCCAACGGGAAAACCTCAACGCTATTGAAATCGGCTTATCGTATCAACGACTGCTGGATGAATGCAAAATGACGCAAACGGAACTCGGTCAAAAAATTGCTAAATCCCGTTCCGACATTACCAACCATCTAAGGCTTTTAAAACTTCCAGCCAAAGTACAAGCGAGTGTTCGCGACGGCAAACTCACCATGGGACATGCCCGTGCCCTGTTGAGCATCGAAGGTGAAAAACAGCAATTAGATGTGCTCAACGCAATTCTCGAACAAGGATTATCGGTACGCGAGGTAGAGCAATGGGGTGCCAAAAAAAATACGACTCCAAAAACTTCCCTTGCCAAGAAAACCAATTCTCCCATTGAACAACAGCTGAAAACTAGCTTAGGACTAGGTGTTAAACTCCAAGAAGACGCTAAGGGTAAAGGCAAACTTATTCTTTCGTTTAAAACAAGCGCCCAACGAGATGCCTTAATCGCCAAATTGAAACAGGGATGAAATGCCTTTCGTGCCTCGTTTTTTTGATGTTTACCGTTTGCCTAATAGCTCAAAAACCAATCAAAAACAAGGCATTAGATAGCTTGTACCCCTATAAAAAAGCAGCGCTTTTTTCTGCAATTCTTCCGGGAGCAGGACAAATTTATAATTCGGTCAATGCTTCAAAACGCAAAAATGCATATTGGAAAGTCCCCTTAATCTATGCAGGACTTGGTGCGACATCCTTGCTATTAATACAAAATCAGCAAACAATTAATAGCCTTAAAACGGAATACAATGCACGGCAAATTGGACCTCCGGTTAATCCAAAGTGGGTCGATTATGATAACCTTGCCCTGATTTCCCTTTACGATCAATACGCGAGATTACGTGACCTTTCCATTTTGGGAGTAGGAGCTGTTTATATGGTTCAAATACTGGATGCAGCCGTAGAAGCCCACTTTTTACATTTTGACGTCTCAAAAGATCTTTCGCTTCAATTCCTCCCCTTTGCAGCGCCCCAGCGTTTCGGCTGCACGGCTAAACTCACCTTTAAATCCGACATATTACGATGAAAATTGCATTAATCGGTCATGGTAAAATGGGCAAGATCATCGAACGAGTGGCTAAAGAACGAGGACATGAAATCGTGGAAATTTACACGTCTGATAACCCATTTACCCTCTGCGAGGAATCAAAAGCCGACATAGCCATTGAATTTTCCCGACCTGAATTAGCGTTGGAACACATGCGTCATTCCTTGAAAATTGGACTGCCTATCGTTGTAGGCACCACCGGATGGCATACCCATTTACCCGAAGTTTCGGAACTAATTCAGATCGAACAGGGAAGCATGTTGTACGCCTCAAATTTCAGTCTAGGCGTTCATATTTTCCAACACTTGTGTGCTCAACTTGCTCGTATGTTGTCCCATAATCCCAACTATTCCCTGAGCATTGAAGAAATTCATCATACCCAAAAACTAGACGCCCCAAGTGGAACGGCTATTACCCTTGCGGAGCGAGTTATTCACGAACATTCACAGTTGAACGAATGGCAACTGAACGCACCAATAAGTGAGGGCATTCTTCCGATTCAAGCACATCGAATTCCCGAAGTACCCGGAACGCATACATTGATCGCCCAATCGAAAATCGACACCCTCACCTTAACCCACGAAGCACATAACCGAGAAGGATTTGCCTTGGGTTCTGTTGTGGCTGCCGAATTTCTTCTTGGTAAAAAAGGTTTGTTTACCATGGATGATGTACTTAATTTTAAGCCCTAAACCATAATATCATGAGCTTTATTTATTTCTATCTGCTAATTCTTGTTAATCCAATCCTTGCGCAGTGGAACAAATTATTCGAAAAATTAGCCACCACCGAAGATGGACAAAAAATGGGAATCCAGCCCATGCACGCCTACATTCCCTTGTACAATTATTACGTGGTATTTAAAATCACCAATAAAAAACCATTTTGGACCGTATTGTTGTTGTTTCCTGGGGTGCATTTAGTAATGATGATGGTGGCCAACTTAAGTGTAGTTCGACGGTTTGGCAAGTTCTCCTTGGCCGAAACGATGCAAGGAATTTTCTTTCCGTATTATTTAACGTTTCAAATTTCAAAAGAAGAAAAATGCATCCCTGTGAAGGATACCAATTGGAACAACGCCAAAG
>JBJTXE010000238.1:0-4975 GCA_046082075.1 Bacteroidota bacterium | reverse complement strand
CACCGTGTGGTGAACCGAAACGGTTTGCTAACCGGTAAAATGCACTTTTCACACCCGGATGAAATGGAAAAAAAATTGACCTCAGAAGGAATAAAGATTGTTCAAAATCAAATCCAAGATTTTCAGCTTCATTTTTGGCATCCGAGTTCCGAACTAAGGGTTGATTGAACGTTTTCAAGGGGGAGTTCGGCCCTTCAAAGATTCGAAGCGTTTGTTCGTCTTGAAAATATTGCATGAGGCTCATGAAGTCCTCATCGGTTTTTAGCATGTAAACATAGCTACGTCCTGAAATACCTGAAAGGGTGGTGAACGTTATTAAGTGGTCGTTCTCCTCCAAAGCGATTATGTGGTAGATCTGACTGTCTTGAAGCTCGTTTTCCGTGTTGAATACATTGTGTACCAAAAGAGAATCCGAAAAAGAAATATTAAACAATTGAAGTTGTGGGACAGATTCCGTGATTTTATCCTCTTGGATGTCGAAAACATGGGTGACATTCGAAAGGATACTCGTTTGACCTATCAGGGAAAAAAAGGTCAATAAAGCAAAAAGGGTAAGCAACGATTTCATAGGGGTTCTTTACTGCAACAAACAGTATTTCGCCAATAGGTTACAATTATTTCCTAATTTTACCCCCATGAAATTTGCCACAAAAGCCATTCACGAGGGAGTTGCTCCAGATCCAGCAACCGGTGCCATCATGACCCCCATTTATCAAACGTCGACCTATGTTCAAGAAGGGGTTGGGAACCATAAAGGATATGAATATTCACGCACCTTAAATCCAACCAGACATGCCTTGGAGAAAAACCTGGCGGCGATTGAAAATGGAAAGTTTGGAGCGTGTTTTGGTTCAGGCTTGGCGGCTATTGATTGCGTGATTAAAATGCTCAATCCCGGCGATGAAGTCATATCAACCCATGATTTGTACGGTGGTTCGTATCGTATATTTAAGACCATTTTTGAAAAGTACGGTCTCGTTTTCCATTTTGTGGACATGTCGGATGTTCGCAACATTCAGGCAAAGGTGAACTCGAATACGAAGATAATCTGGGTAGAGACACCAACCAATCCCATGATGAATATTATTGACATCCAAGCGGCCGCTGAAATTGCTCGTTCGGCTGGAGCATGGTTGTGCGTAGATAATACGTTCGCAACCCCGTTTTTGCAATCTCCCTTGGATTTAGGGGCTGATATTGTAATGCACTCCGTAACGAAGTACTTAGGAGGTCATTCCGATGTGATTATGGGCGCTCTTATCACCAAAGAGGAATCTATTGCTCAAGAAATTTATAGAATTCAAAACAGTTCGGGTGCTGTTACCGCTCCTATGGACTCTTTCTTGGTGCTTCGTGGAATTAAAACCCTGCATTTACGCATGGAACGTCATTGCTTTAATGGAGAAAAAGTAGCCCATTTTTTGGCCTCACATCCGAAAGTGGATAAGGTTTTTTGGCCAGGATTCACCTCTCATCCCAACCATGAGGTCGCAGTGAAGCAAATGCGTGGTTTTGGAGGCATGATTTCATTTAGCCTAAAAGGAAATAACCTAGAAGATGCGCTTCAAGTGGTTAAAAAGGTGACTTTATTTGCCTTGGCAGAATCGCTCGGGGGCGTTGAGTCATTGATCGGTCACCCAGCAACCATGACGCATGCTTCGATTCCTAAAGAAGAACGCGAAAAAAGCGGAGTGGTAGATAGTCTAATACGTTTAAGTGTTGGCGTAGAAGATGTGGAAGATTTGATCGACGATCTGAGAATTGCTTTGGGCTAAAGGTTTTCTAACAGTTGAAAAAACTGGTCTTTTTTAGCGGTGGACAAAGGCACCGCAGTTCCATCTTTCATTACAACAGACCCTCCTTCGGATTTATCGTAACGCTCAATGTATTCCAAATTGATGAGGTGAGATTGTTGTGCTCGGAAAAATCCGTGGTTAGCTAAAAGTAATTCAAAGTCTTTTAAGGTCCTTGATACTAAGATTTTTTTACCGTTGTTGAGGTAAAAGAATGTATAGTTTTTATCGGCTTCACAACGAATGATTTCACTTAGATCCACGACATGAACGCTCTCTTGTGTTTTGAGTACCAATTTTCGTTTTTGTTGATTATTTAAGTTGTGGATGAGTGCTTCGTATTGCGTTTCTTCTTTTTTGAATTCTATGGTATCGATTGCATTTTGAAGCGCAGTTTTCAGTTCTTCTGCATCAATAGGCTTTAGAATATAGTCTAGAGCACTGAATTTTATAGCCATAATAGCATATTCCTGAAAAGCCGTAATAAAAATAAGTTCGAACGATTTTTCTCCCACTTGATTCAATAAATCGAATCCCGTTCCATCCGGCATTTGAATGTCTAAAAAAACAATATCCGGTTTAAGGGTTTTAATGGCGTTCATTCCGGTTTCAACGTTCTCTCCGTCGGTGAATACTTCCACATTCATCTCAAAAGAATCAATCATTCGTTTTACAAAATCACGAATTCTTTTTTCGTCGTCAATGATTAAGACTTTTTTCATTTCTTTCAAATATAATATTTTCGTAAATCAATGGCAAACAAATTAATACACGCGTTCCTGTTTTTGTTGCTTCGTCCAAATCTGAAATTTCTAAACTCCCCTTTCCTTTGTACTTTTTATTCAATATGTGGATGCGCTCTCGGGTAATATCCATCGCCATGCTTTTGTGGTTGGTATTTCTTTTAATCCGGACGGATTTTTCGCGTCCAACCCCATTATCCGAAATTTCAATTTCCAGCATGCCTTCCTTTTCGTACATTTTAATGCGAATTAACCCTTCTGTAACCGTATGCAGTTGTCCATGCTCTATAGAGTTTTCAACAAATGGTTGCGTAATCATGGGTGGAATTAATGCTCGTTTAGCAATTAAATCTTCATCAATGGTTAATTCAAAGTTGAACCGGTCCTCAAAACGTAATTTTTGGGTAGTGAGGTATTTGGTTAAAATCTCTTTTTCAATATCAATGGTGATGAATTCTTTCGGCGAATTTTCAAGAATTAAACGAATTAATCGCGAGAAATTCACAAGAAAACTAGAGGTCTTTTCGGGGGTGTTTTCGTAAATGTAGCTTTGAATAACCGCCAGCGCATTAAAGATGAAATGCGGATTCATTTGTGACCTTAGCAGGGTCTGTGCCATTTCTGTTTCGCGTTGCTCCTGCAGCGTATTTCGTTGACGATTGACAAAAAAGAGGGTGAGCCCGGATAGGAAAAACACAACCACCACAATGACAATTCCTAAAAGCTGTCGGTCACTTTGTAATTGGAGGATTTCCTTTTCTTTAAGCTCTTTCGATAATTCTTCTTCTTGCGTATTGATAAGCCGCTCACGTTCTTCCCTTGTATTAGATTGCGTTAATTCTTCTATGGCTTTTGAGTCAATCGAAAAGGAAGATTTTTTGAGGAAATCAGTATACTTTTTTAGATAAATAAAGGCTCGTTGCGATTTACCCATCTTTTCAAAAATTTCCGAAAGCGCGAAATAGTTGTCATTCAACCCCCTTAAATCATGCAGGTTATTGTATATGTTGATGGATTTTTGAAATTGTTTTTCTGCCTCCATTAATGCATTGGTTCGGGAATAATCAAGGCCAATGTAAAAATAGGTCTCTGCCATTTTGTGCGCTAACGTGTGTTGCTCAAAATAAGAGAGTGCTTGGGTAAAGGCACGCATAGCGTCTTCACTCTTTCTGTTGGAACTGAGCGCTTGACCGTAAATCAACCAGGCCTCTCCAAGGGAGGCGTCAATCCCATATTTTTGAAGGGATTTAAGCGTTTTAGGTAAATAGGGGATGACCTCTCCCGGCAACGATTTTTGTAACAATAGCCGAAAATTGAGCAGCTCATTGTCAAAGAATATGAGTCGATTGGCGTTGCGTTTGTTCTTTTGATTACTCTTAAATAAGTAGTTTTCGGACTCACGCAAGTTTCCTGCTTCTAATGAAAGCGTAGCAATGAATTGGTAGAATTTTGAGGTGTAATAATCGTTCTTGATTTTTTGGACCAATTCCAGCGCCAATAATTCTTGGTTCACCGCTTGCTCGACTTGTAAAAATCGATTGTTACTTGAAGCAAATTCATGCAAAGCCAAAGCCAAGGTCAACTTTCCAGCCGATCTTTTGGCAAATTCAATGGATTTTTTATGGTAAAAAGCACTGCTATCTTTCTTGTTCTCTTTACTGTAGAGCCTACCTAATCGCGCGTAAGACCATGCCTCCCAATTTTTATTCTGGGAAGAATTAGCTGCCCCTTGACTTAACAATGCTTCATGTTTGGCAGATTCAAACTGTCCTTTGTCTTCAAAAAAAATGGATTTTTCGAGGTGAAAGAAACACCTAAAAATGGGGTCTTGGACAAAGCGATTATCGCGTTGAATTAAAGACTCCATCGTTTTATTGAATTTGCTCAATTCCCCATTGACATGGTATTGGTAGGCCTGTAATAGTTGCCGCTCTTCCGCTTTAATCTTAGAGGATTTTAGCTTTTTTTCAAAGTGATTCGGGTTGAATTCATCCGAAATCAAATATTCTATAGGATTTTCTTGTCCCCAAATGAATGAAGTCAATGTGAAAAAAATCCAACTGAGTAAAAGTGCACGTTTTTGCAGGTTAGGTATGTTGCTCACCCAACAAAGATAAGCCTTGGTCCTGGTTTATGCAATTACTTTAATACCTTTACTGCATGGTTAAGGATTGCCTAGAGCAATGGTTAAAGGAAGATATAGGATCAGGTGACCATTCCTCCCAAGCAGCAATTCCACTCGCTACGGTGGGAGAAGCGCAATTGTTGGTTAAATCTGAGGGCATTATTGCAGGAATTGAAGTGGCTCGAGAATTGGTGCAATTGACCGATGCAGCCGCGGATTTTCAATGCTTTAAACATGATGGGGACTCGGTAAAGGTTGGTGATATTGTTTTTAAGGTTCGGGGGAATGCCGTGAACTTATTATCCATAGAACGA
>JBJTXE010000237.1:0-5685 GCA_046082075.1 Bacteroidota bacterium | reverse complement strand
CCTATGGGCTTGAATTCTTTGAGGTTTTGGCTGGTTGCGACCAACGAACTATAATCCCATGTAAAATTGGCACCGGTAGACATGAAATCTAAATTACCTGCCTGGGTTTGAGAAATTCGGACGGTATCGCCGGCCGTACCGAAATCATTCACCGTTAAGGTAAGCTGTGCTTCGGCACTCCAACAAATCAAAGAAATCAATACGAGCAGTTTAGTTTTCATGGAACAGAATTATCCCTCAAAGGTACATTAAATTGTAGCAAAAAATAAATTGCGGTAAATTAGGGGCGTGAGGTTGGAAAAGCCATTGATATTAGAGGAACTTGAACCCCTTGAAAAGGAATTATCCTTGTTCAATGCCAGCGATTTATTGGTTCAATTTAACCCAAAAGAAGTCCTTGTATGCGAGGCTGGCGAAATTACGTTAACGTTGAGCTATGAGAAACTTCTAAAAAAAGCCCAGCAAAAAGAACAACATCTCGGATTTGCTACCTTGAGTGTTGCGGAAGGGTGGATTGAGGGTAAGAATAACACCAACATTCCACTTTTTATCCATGCCATCAACCCCACCGTAAACGGGGTACAAAATACCCTTAAATGGAATATTAGAGAAGAAGAATGGATGTTGAATCCGCAGGTAGCAGGACTCCTTCAAGACGCCCATTTAGAACCAGCAACCGAGAAAGACCTCATCGTAGTTCAGTTAAAGGAACTAGGTTATCAGGTGCAAGAACATGAGCGCTTCGTGGATTTTTTTCATCCTTTTCGATATACCTTACTCCGGGAGGCCATGGAGTTAAAATCGAAAGGTGACTTAAAAGAGCTCGATTATTTCTTTGATGGAAGTCAAAATGTGCCCGAGCAATCCTCCTCCAAAATCTGTCCACTTTTGTTCCCTTCAGACCAATCCCAATTTGATGCGATACAACTAGGACTTCAACATTCCATGGTCATTCAGGGGCCTCCGGGCACGGGAAAATCACAAGTATTGGCAAATTTATTGGGGCTTTTACTCCAAGATCATCAGCGGGTACTGGTATGTTCTTCCAAAAGACAAGCACTTGATGTGCTGCAACAGCGGTTCACGACCCGCCAAATAGAGGACCTGATTTTCTTGCGCAACGGACAACCCAACGCGAAAGAATTGCTTTCCGCCTTACAACACACGTGGAGTTTACTTGAGAACACATCGAGGCAAACCGAAGCGATCGAATCCCTTTCCTCCGTCCATGAATTCAGCCAACAGCTTGCAATTTATCATCAGTTGGGAATGATCGGCCCCCTGAGTCCCACGAAGTTTTTAGAAGAAACTCGATTAAATCCCTATGGGAAAAAGACCTTTAGAGCTGGTTTACCGACCTATGAACATTGGAAAAAGGATCGAGAAATCTTAGAAAAAATTCCGTTTGAAGCCTTGCAGCTACTGCGTCTAATTGCTCCAAACCTCCATTTACGGGTCGAATTCGAAGAACTTTTGCTCATCTGGATCAATAGCAAAGAAGCATTGGAGAGCCTATCCTTGCGAAATCACTCGTTGGAGGAAATCGCCGAACACCATCGCATTTGCCAAGCAGCCCATCTTTTCTCCGGGGAAAATTATCAGCGTTTTATTCCTTTACTCAAGCGAAAAAAACACCTGTTTCAGCTCAAAAACGAACTAGATAAACTTAGTATTCAAAGGCAGCCTCTCAACGATCAAATGGAAGCATGGCGACAACTGCCCACCTTGGAAGAGTTGAAGTACGTGGAAAGCTCATGGCACCAAGAGCGGTTTTGGAATCGAAGAAAGATCAAACAAGAAAAATCCACATGGTTGCGTCTTGAAGGATTAGACTGGGTTGCACTGATTCAGCAAACCCGCGCATTTTATGCCCACAAATCGAAGGAAAATGCCATAGATGAGAGATTACACTCCTTTGGTTTTAAGGAGCCAGCCCGAGATTTTGCGGCCTTTACTTCTTTTGTACAATTGCAGCAGAGTGCTCTATACGGCCTCTATGAAAAACTAACACCGGAGGAAGTTATCTACTACTCCGAACGTTTTTTTCGGATGAGCAAATTGCTTTCTACGTTGCAACGCACGCTTCAACTTTCCGAGATAACAACAGCGAGCGAAGCGCTCAGCGAATTAACTACTGGGGCCGCCAACCTGCTCCCCTTTCTGCAAAATTGGGATACATTGCGCGAAGACACCAAACGTGCTGTACGAAATTATGATGTAATAGAGGATTTACATGACGCAATTATTGAAACGGAATGGAACCGTTTCATAACGCAGCATCCCAACATGATTGCTTTTCTGCAAGGGTCAGAAAAAGACCTTGATGCCTTGACACGAGGCATGGAAGTATCAGCTCAAAATCTAGCTTCGCAGTTGCTACAACAACGAAAATCAACCTTTGACGATTACCATGAATTATTAGCGAAGCCCAACCGAAAGCTGAGCGAACAACAGCAACAGCAAAAAGAACTTTTGAAAGCCGGAAAGCGAAAATTGGTCAAATGGTTTGGCAAGAAAAGAAGTTTACCCACGGTGCGCGAGGTGCTCAACAGCGAAGCCTCGGCTTGGGTGCAGTTGTTGAAACCGCTTTGGTTTACGAATCCCGCACAGCTTACCCTGGATTTTGAGTTAAAAGCAAAAATCTTTGATGTTGCATTAATCGATGAGGCAAGTCAGATGCCGCTATCTCATGCTTTGGGAAGCCTCTACCGTTCAAAAAGAATGGTGGTTGCGGGAGACCTCATGCAAATGGCTCCTTCGTCTTATTTTTCGGGAGGTTCACAAGAACGGATGAGCTTACTAGAACATGCCTCATACCATCTTCCTTCAAGAAGGCTAAAG
Organism: Bacteroidota bacterium; assembly: GCA_046082075.1. Taxonomy (GTDB): domain Bacteria; phylum Bacteroidota; class Bacteroidia; order Flavobacteriales_D; family Crocinitomicaceae; genus UBA952. The sequence goes on along the minus strand of JBJTXE010000237.1, from coordinate 2,844 downwards.
GTTCATTATCGCAGCCGCAATGCACGTTTAATTGAGTTTTCGAATGCGTATTTTTATGGAAATGAGCTCGTGGCATTTCCTTGTTTTCCCGGCTATGTTGCCATAGACGACAACCTTGTAGAGGGCACTTACCATGAAGGAATAAACCTAAAAGAGATCCAATTCCTCACCGAAATGGTCAGAAAGCGTTGGGATGATGGGGTAAAATCCATCGGGGTTATCACCTTTTCCGAACGTCAACTTGCGGCATGGTATGAACATTTGCGCAAGGAAAACCTAACGCAACTTTGGCAAGGCATCGCGGAAGGAATAATCGTTCCAAAAACCTTAGAACAAGTTCAAGGCGACGAATTCGATGAGATGTTTTTATCCCTCGGTTACGGAAAAAATGCTGACGGGAAAGTGGATTTACGCATGGGGCCTTTAACCCATTACGGAGGAGAAAAAAGGCTTAATGTCCTACTAACACGTGCAAAAACGAAGTTATTCGTAATACGGTCCATCGAATCATCCGATTTTGGTGTGGTCAACAGCGAAGGACTTCGCGTATTGAAAGAGTGGTTGTTTTGGTTGGAAAACCTGCAAACTGAACCATCTGAAACCAACTCCCCCTTCGGAAAAGTTTCGTTAAAAGAAGGGGTCATTGAGGTGGGAAGAATGGCCGATTTAGGAACCGGTTATCTCAACCTTCAATCGTATCGGAGCCTTCTTCGGGAGCGGGGTTGGAAACTGAGGGTAACGTCGTCTTTCGAGGAACCGGATCGTAACCAAATCCTCCCCTAGGATGGCAACGAGCTATTCGTTTACTGCCTAGGTACAAGCCTTTTATCGGTCCCCATTCTTGAATGGCCTCCACCATATACGAAGAACATGTTGGGGTATAACGACAGCTAGGCGGAAACAACGGGGAAATAACCCATTGATAAATTTTGACGAGAAAAATCAAGGGTAAACCCATCCAACGGTAAAAGCGCATACACCTCAAAAATAGTAACTAAAAGCCTTTTGTTGGTAAGTGGAGTAACGAAAAGGAAGAAGATGAGTTGGAATAGGTTAAATTCGCAATCATGAATTTTAGGATCCTTTTAAGGTGCATTGGGCTTTCATTTTTACCTTTAAACGGTATGACGCAAACGTGGATTAACGAGCAACTCGAGGTAAAAACCAAGAACCATTTAACAAGGGTAATGCATTCCGATGCGCTCTTCATGGAACGATGGGTGAACTTACCTCAACCCCAATTTTGGCGAAGGATTATGCAATTGCCTCCTGATTCTTGCTTGGTCAACGTAGCTCGAACACGGCAAGTACTCGCCACTCTTTCGAACGCCGAATGGTCGAGAAAAACGGATACGGAAAAGGCAGCATACAAGGCTGAATTGAAACGGCAGTTTCAAGTAGATTCATCTGAAGCGATTTATGTGACAACGGGTAAAAGTGATTTCTACCGATTTCATGAAGTGTTTCCATCCCTTGGCCAAGGCATTAAAGTTTTTGAAGATAACCAAGTTGATCCTTGGTTTGCCCAAGCGATATTATTGATCGAGAGTCCTGCTCAGCTGAGAAAATCGATCAGTGGAGCATACGGGGCCTTTCAGTTGATGCCTTCTGTAGCGAAAAACTACGGATTAACCGTTAATGCGAGCATTGACGAGCGGGCAAATTTCTCCAAAAGTGCCTATGCTGCTTCGCAGTTGCTCAAGCAATCTTGCATACCATCAGCCCGTAAAATATTGAACCAAACCGGAATATCCTACAACGAACAAGAAATGGGCTTTCGCCTGTTGGTGATGCACGTTTATCATGCAGGATCGGGAAATGTAGCGGCGGTGGTAAAAAAAATCAATCCCACGACCACGGTCATGGACCTGATCCAATCCATGTGGGTAACGAGCGCAGCAAGTTTTGGGAATAATTCCCAGAATTACTCGCAGCTAGCGTTGGCTGCTCAATGGCTTTTGCACGATTATATTTATTCTACATGCGATGAAATCTCGCCATGTTCGGGCAAATGATGGGATAAATTTGGCCCTTGAAGCGTAAGATTTGTCGGGAAATTTTGGGTAAATAACCCCCCTGTACCCAAGCCTTGAGCCATGGTTAAGGAGTAACTGGCTGCGAATTGTGCGATTGCGTTTAGTCCGATGTTGGACTCTAAAGCGGAAGTCATCCACCAGCTTATTCCCAATGCTTCCGCCAAGGAAATCCACTCTTGAACGCCGCTAAATCCCCCGTGAAGGCTCGGTTTGAGGATAATGTATTGCGGAAGGATCGTGGACAATAATTCCTGTTTGCTTTCCAGGGTAAAACAAGAAATCAAGGACTCATCTAATGCTACTGGCACGAGGTTTAGTTTGGATAATTCTGCCAAAGTATGCTGGTGCTCAGGGGCCACGGGTTGTTCAATTGAGTGAATATCGAGGGCCCTTAATTGCGAGAGCCGGGACAGAACATTTTGCGGAGTAAATCCACCGTTCGCATCCACACGAATCGTCAATTTACTTGCGGGATAACGTTGTCTTATTTGCGACAAAAACTCATATTCTTCCTCCCAAGGCAAGGCGGCGATTTTAAACTTTAGAACGGTGAATCCTGCGGCAATTTTTTGTTCAACTTGCTGCTGCATCCAAGCAATATCTCCCATCCAAATGAGACCATTAATTGGAATGGAAGATAAGCCTCGTGAAAAATCGTTATCAAAAATCACCTCAGGGTTGGGGTTTAACCAATCCAATAATGCCATCTCGATGCCGCAACGTACAGAAGGTTGCTCCTGAAGTGTTGGAAACCAAGTCAATAATTCCTTCAAGATTTGGCTAGGGCTTTCTGCGATGGTTTCAAGGG
>JBJTXE010000236.1:0-7000 GCA_046082075.1 Bacteroidota bacterium | reverse complement strand
GATACTTTTAGCCCTTTTTTCTTCATTCCGTCCTTCAGATTAAGAGGATAAACCTTTCCAAAATCCAAGGTTTTACCAGGGTTTAACGTTTCGCTAATTTCAATGTAAAATGGACAGCCACCTTCAGACACATGTACGATGCCAACGAAATTCTCCGAGGTAGAAACTTCGTTTTCTTGCACTTGTGTTTTAGAGGTTTTACAATTGAATAGCAGTAGACTCAAGCATAAAAAAGGTATATATTTCATAAGATAAAATTAAAAAAAAATGGGGGAATAATCCCCCATCCAATCTCCAATAACCTGTAGCAAGATTTATTTGGATTTGGTTGGTTCAACGCAGAGGGTAAGGGAAGGTTACACGAGAATTAACATTTTTACTTTAATAAACATTTTGCGGCTACGGCTTTTTGAGGCAGTACCAAAATACCTTTGTTAGGTGCAGAATTCATATAAAAAGCGAAAAGCATTAGTGGCGTTGCTGGAGGACCCGGACGAACGCATCTATTTAGTGGTGTCTCAGGTTATTCGTTTGGAGGGCCATGGCATGCTAGAACTGTTGGACCAAGTAATTGCTCATGCGGAATCCAACAATCTGCAACGCTCCCGATCCACGGAAATTGCTGAGGCCATTCGGCTAGACGCTGTGCGAAATGAGTTAAGTCTGTGGAAAGATTCCCAAGAAAAAGATTTGTTACAAGCGATAGTCGCCTTATCAAAGATTCACAATACACAGTTGGACGAGTCGGAAGTCGTTCAACAAATGGAATTACTGAGAAAAGATGTTTGGTTGGAACTCAATGATTATCAAACGGCTTTCGAGCAGGTAAAAGTCCTCAACCATGTGTTTTTTGTGGTTCATGGTTTTCATTGCTCCGACGGTTTAGACCGAAGCGTGGATAATTTGGATATCCTAAAAGTATTGGAAAAGAAAAAAGGTAATCCCTTAATAATTGGCCTGATTTACTCCATCATTGCGAACTGGTTGGATGTTCCCATTCATGGAATCGATCTCCCACAAATTTTCATCTTGGCGCGGATGGACGAAAATCATAGTGCTTTGTTTACGCAACAAGAAAATCCATACGGAGTGCTTTTTTACATAAATCCTAGCGTTAAAGGATTGGTATTCGACGAAGAACAAATTCATCAGTATTTAAAACAGATTGAAGTAACTCCTGATCGAAAATACTTTGAACCGTCCTCCAATACGGAGTTAATCCAAAGGTATCTCTTAGCTTATGAGGATTGTTGCAAATTTAACGGGGATATGTTCAAGCTAAAAACGTATGAAGCGTTGAAGCAGTTTTTTTAAGCTAACGGATTTTATTGGCTAATTGCCCGCATGCGGCATCAATATCCTTGCCTCGGCTCCTGCGCACATTTACAATGAGATTTCTGTCCTCAAGAAAGTTCTTAAATACCTCAGTGGCAGAGGATTCGGATCGCTGAAATTTTCCATCCCCAATCGGATTGTATTCAATGAGATTTATTTTACAAGGAACGCACCTTGCAAAAGCGGCTAACTTAGCAGCATCCTCTAAGGAGTCATTAAAATCTTTGAAAAGAATATATTCAAAGGTCACTCGAGTTTCGGTTTTTTCATGAAAATAGACTAACGCCTCGCTCAACGACTCAAGATTGTTCGATTGATTAATTTCCATCACCTCACTTCGTTTTTCATCATCCGCTGCATGCAGCGAAAGCGCTAAATTAAAGCGGACCCCATCATCACCTAGTTTACGAATCATCTTGGAAATACCAGCAGTTGACAAGGTAATTCTTTTGGGACTAATACCATAGCGGTTGGGGTCTGTTAAAATCGACATGGCTGCCAACACGTTATGGTAGTTGAGCAAAGGCTCTCCCATTCCCATTAGAACGATATTACTAAGCCCTTGCTGGTAGCGTTCCTGTGCAAATTGTTCCAGTATCACCACTTGGTCAACAATTTCCCCAGGGCTTAGATTTTTTAAAAGTTTAAGTTTCCCCGTTGCACAAAATAAGCACGATAAACTGCAACCAACTTGCGATGAAATGCAGGCTGTCACGCGCGTCGAGGTAGGAATTAACACCCCTTCGATTACATGGCCTTCGTGCGTAGTAAATCCGCATTTAATCGTCTTGTCTCGACTGATTTGAGACTGTTGTACTTGGAGTTTATCAATGAAATAATGTTCCGAAAGATGTTGGGTAAGGGTTGACCCAAGATTGTGCATCACGGAAAAATCAGGGGCATTATTATTCCAAAGCCATTGACTAATTTGTTTAGTTCGAAAGTTTGGAAAACCCGATGAGGATAATTGTTCGTTGAGTTCTTCGGTAGAAAGGGAACGTATGTTCCGCTTTTGTAGAGTCATCGATGTTAACGCGATAGCATTACAGGCATCACCAACATTAAAATATGTTCGTGTGAATTCTTGTTTTCAAAGGGGGTGATTAATCCTGCACGTGATGGTTCGCTCATGGATAATTGGATGGAGTCGGTTTCCAAAATCGAAAGCATTTCCAATAATGGCCTCGCGTTGAAAGCAATTTCCATATCCGTACCATGGTAGTTACAGGTAAGTCGCTCATTCGCCTCGTTCGAAAAATCCATGTCCTCCGCGGAAAGTTGCAGTTCTGCACCTGCCATTTTAAGGAGTACTTGGTGCGTTGTTTTATTGGAAAAAATGGAAACTCGTCGCAAAGAATTGTGAAACTGACCCCGCTCTACGGTTAATACATTGGGATTTTCTTTTGGAATTACGGCCTCGTAATTCGGATATTTACCATCAATTAAACGGCAAACCAAGGTTAAATCATTGAAAGTAAACGTTGCGTTGGATTCGTTGTATTCAATGCGGACTTGTTCCTCACCGCGCATATTTCCTTTGAGCAAGTTAAGGGGTTTCTTAGGCAGGATAAAGGAAGAGCTTGACGTAGTTGAAATATCTGTTCTTCTATATCGAACCAATTTATGAGCGTCGGTTGCAACAAAGGTGATGTTTTCTGGGGAAAATTCACAAAGGACTCCTGTCATCGTTGGACGCATCTCATCTGTGCCAACCGCAAACAATGTTTTAGCAATGGCGCTTGACAATAATTCACCAGAAACCTCAATGGAGCTGCTATAATTCGCAGAAGGAAGTTTGGGGAATTCTTGGCTGTTAAAACCAATCATTTTTGATTTTCCATTATCGTAGCCTATTTCAACGGAGTATGATTCCATGTTCACACGAAAAGTACAAGGTTGATCCGGTAGGTTTTTCAAAACCTCTAGAAGAAGTTTTGCGGGAATAGCGATGGCGCCGTCCACTTCCGATTGCACCTCCAAATGAGTAATCATGGTGGTTTCTAGATCAGTGGCTACAACCGTTAATTTATGGCCTTCCACTTTGAATAAGAAATTATCCAATATGGGTAGCTTGGTATTCGTGCTAAGAGCCCCTGAAATACTCTGCAAATGATGAAGTAGCGTGGTGCTTGAGGTTACAAAGTTCATAGTATATTAATCTACCGACAAAGATAACAATACTTTGATAATTCCTCCGGTATAATTTACTTTCTTTCTCCGTTTTCTTGCGTGTTTTCTATCATCGCTGGAAAATAGATGTGCCCCATGAGCAAGGGGTTGAACACGAAATATTGGCATTTCACCAACGATCCGTCTTCCAGTGCAGCCCATAGTAAATTCATATCCCATGGGGTCATTTCGCCCATTTCGTTGCGTTGTAATTCCGTAGATTTAATACGGTGCAAATGCAAGGTTTGCACTTTTCCTCGTTTCGTTTTCAGGCGCAGCGTTGCATATTTCGGGCTCCGTTTAACGGAGTCGCATTGTTTTTTACTCAATGCTATATTTGCCGAATTGAAATGAACGTTTCTGAATTCTTGCAGGTAACGATAAACATTGGAAGTATCCAAGAACAACAAGGGCTGCCCTATCGAGGTAACTTCGAATTGATTTCCTGTGGCTCGTACTTTAAAACTCAAATGATTTTTTTCATAGTTTTTCACCTCAACACTTTCTATCTGCTCCGGTGTATAAGCAAAAATCGAAGTGCACATCCATTGTTTAGCATCCGCAAAAAACCTGGGGCTAATGATTCCATTCAGTCCTCGAATACGCATCATGACAGGCTCGTCACTTACGCCATCTTCTGCGGATTCTAATAACATGATTTGACCGTAGTGGTCCTGCGCTGGAGGCCCTATGTACCACGTTTTTTCCCATGCTCCGTCGACATAAAATTTAACCATGGTATGCTGAGTGGTCATCAAATTGACAAAATTCTTTTTAGATTTTGCTGGAATATATCCTTTAAATTCAATCAGTTTAGCCGCTTCCAAAATAAAGGATACGTTGGGAGCAGAGACGCAGTTTCCCTTGCCATCAACCCAATTATCACCTTGCTTCTTCAACACAAATGTTTTTCCAAAAGGATCCCGTATTTCGATCGAAGAGATGCGGTTGGTGTCCTCAATGGCAAAGTCAAATGATCCAGCATCCGATGATCCGCGTCGCTCAAGTAGCACAGAAGCCGCCCATGTCAAACCCCCTATGAGTAAGATCAAAAGACTTATGTTGAACCAAGGTTGGTATTTTTTCATAGCTACTGGTATTTCTTCTTGCGAAGGATGAAAATTACAATACCCAAGAAAGCCACCGCTATGAAGGGTAGAATCAAGTTTAGGTAGCGTATGAAGTTTCCTTCCGCCATCATTTTGCGCTGATCTATCTGACGAAGTTCTATTTGACGACTTCGGATATCGAGTACACTGTTGTCACCGAGCATGTAATCTACCAAGTTTTGGATAAACTCTTGGTTCCCATAAATCAACGAACGTCCATTAATGTCTGGCACCTTGCTGTACTTTAAGGCGTTGAAAGGAAATGCGGGAAAAGGCCTGTATTGATAGCTGCCCCCTTGTAAAACCGAATCGTATTCATTGGCCAAGAAAGTACCATTCCCTACCACAAAAACTTTCGCATCCCGATCACTTTTTACCCTTTTGGTACGGTATTTTTTAGGTACTTTACGCATTTCCGCTACGCTTTCGATGGACCGGTTATTTTCATCGGCAAGTTCTCTGTTCGAAAAATAGGAAGGTATTTCTCCTTCGGCCATAGCTGCTAAGGTAATTTTATTAACGGGGTCATCAGGGTTTTCAATGAATGCAGGATTTTCTCCAAACACTTGAAAGTCCATTAGGCTAATTTGCGGGGCGATACCGGAACGGTTAGCGTTGCTCGATGTTGTCAAAATTTTACTCAGTTTTACCCCTTCGCGCTCGATTAATTGAAGTTCATTGGGATAGGGTAGGTACACAGGATCAATATTACGCGTGATAGGGTGCAAGGAGGGTGAACTAAGAACGTAATACGGCCAGCTTAGGCTGCTGCTGTTTTTAAGTTGCACCTTTCGGTAACCGCAAATCCGATCGTATACATAGTTTTCATGCATCCGAATACCGTAGTCAAACATCATTTTGTCCAACTTAATGTTCTTTCTCAATGTGTGATCAAAGTAATTTTTTTCTAAGGAATCTTCTTGGTGTTGAAGGGTGTTCATGAATACCATTAAACGGCCTCCATGCATCACGAATTGATCTAAAAAGTACAAATCCAGGTCTGAAAAGCTTTGCGTAGGATTTGCGATAATAATTCCATCTAAATCGTTGAGTTCTTGATATGATTCCTGAGATCCAAGGGTTAACGTAGTTAAATAAAAATAAGGACTTAATACGGCTCGAGAGTTGATGGTTTCTTGCTGCTTGAGCTCTCCATGTCCCTGAAGAAAAGCTATTCGTTTTTTCTCCGACTGGCTGATTTTACGCATCGCAGAAAGCAGATTATACTCTAAGTTGTTCAAGGCATTTTCAATGATGGGGTTAATGCGGTTCAACTCGAGCGGGTCTCCGTTGGGCGTTCCGGGTAAAAATTGAAGGTAAGATTCTTTAATCACCCCATTGGAGGAACAGGAAATTTCGGCGCCAGCCCACAGAATTATTTGGGATTGAACCCCGTTTTTAACATAAACCACCTTCGTAGGAAGAATGCCTTTATTGAAGAGCCCTTTTAGAAAAAAGTACTCTTCCTTTTTCGATGCATGCCCTTCATTGGGGTTTATAAATTCATATTCAATGCGATTCCCCACTATCGATTTAAAATCTTTTAATTTATCCTCGATGGAGTTTCTGAATCCTTGTATTTCTGCTGGCAATTCACCTTCCAGGTATATTTTTAAACTGATCCTATTTTCTTGTTGTTTGGTTTTTTTTAAAAACTCCTTGGTGCCGCCCGCTAGCGAGTAACGCTGGTCAGCCGTAAGATCGAGCTTGAAATTCAATAAGGAAAAAATAACATTCAATAAGATCAATACCAAGATAATTCCGACCAAATAACCCCCGTTGAAAAGACCTTTTCGTTGCAACATCGATTATTTTTTTAAGGTTTTTAGGGTGAAAAGTGAAGCACTCAAAAATAAGACAATGAATGAGGCGTTGAATACAATATCCGCAGCATCAACCACCCCTTTTTTAATGGAATCGTAATGAAAATTCAAGGTTAGGTACTGAAGATAATAGTCAAGGTTCCCGAATTGAGCATAGGTTCCGAGTAAGGATAATCCGTCGTAGAAAAAATAACACAGGGCAATTGCAATGATAAATGATACAATTTGGCTTGAGCTTAGCGCTGAGGCGAAAATGCCAATAGCTACAAAGGCTGAACCCAATAAAAGCAATCCAATATAAGAGGTGATAGTGGCCCCTGTGTCAATGTTGCCCAGAGGTTTTCCGAGGTAGTACAAGGAGCAATAGTAAATCACGGTCGGGAGAACCGATAATACCATCAAAGTAATTCCTGCAAAATATTTTGCGAGCAATATTCCAAGGTCACTTATAGGTCGTGTAAACAAAAGTTCTATAGTCCCCGTTCTTCGCTCCTCCGCAATAGACCGCATCGTTATGGCGGGTATTAATATGAGGAAAACGTAGGGAGCAGCATTAAAAAAAGG